>JBDSSU010000206.1:0-8460 GCA_039928635.1 Opitutaceae bacterium
CAGCTTGGGGTCGGCCCGCAACTGCTCCGTGTAGACGGTTGCCAAAGCGCTCGCTTGATCAGGTGCACCGCGAATAGTCGCTCCCAGAATCAAGCCGGCGTCGTTCAAATCGAAGCGATCAAGCGCAATGTTCTTCGGCAGCGTCTGGCCTAAGTGGAGCAGGAGATCAGAGAGGGTGAGCTTGGACTCAACAAAGCTCTGTACCTCGAGAAGCTTCGCTTCCTCCGCCTGATATTTTTTAAAAAGCGCCACGGCTTGATCGCTGCCCGGCTTGCTACGGTCGATCTGTTGTTGCTTCTCCGCAATCTGCTGGCCTAAAACTCGCAACTCCCACTCGCGCTGCCCCACAAAGAGCAGCAGAACCAAGGTCACGGTGATGGCCCCAACATTGATGAAGAATGCCGTCCGGACCACTTTCGTGTCCGGCAACCGTTGAAAGTTGCGGAAGTTCGGATGCCATGACGGCACCTCAGGGGCATTAGCCTCACTTTTTTTCTTCAGCGGCGGCATGGGCGGGAGAGGTGTGTTGAACCATCAGGCTTAGAAGTCCGAACCAGCGGACCTCCGCGGCATTTTTCGCGAAGGCTTCGGTCAGCGGCGAAATTTGACGTGACTGCAGCCACGCCACCGTATCGGGCTTGAGAGTGGCGATTCCAAGGGAACTCGCGATCGCGGTTTCGATCCAAGTCTGCTTCTGCGAAAGTTGGGTGATCAAAACCTGCCCCACCGACTGGCCGGTTTGCACCTCATAAAATCCGATTGAAGACTGCAGCTCTTTCAGAAGCCGCTTAATGAGCAACGGGCCCATTCCAGTGAAATCAAAGGTATTGGAATGAAAAAGTTTTTTCGCCGATTCCTCATCCTTCAAACCCAATTCTTTTTGCACAACGGCGAGCATCGAATCCAGCCCTTGGGGGATCGGCCGGGACGCTTCGATGCCATTCGCTGACACAATAAAAGACTGCGTGGCGTCACCCCCGATCTCGAGAACGAGAGTGGGCGTGCGAGATTTCATGAAGGCCAAGTAGTCGACAATTCCTCCCAAGGTGGAAACCGAGCCCAACTCAAGGCGCTGGGGATAAATCCCCATGTTCAGCAACGAGTCTTGGAGCGCGTTGACTTCATCGTTCATCATCCCTGCGAACACGACGTCTTTCTGCGCCGCACTTCCAACATCGTAATCGGAACCGTCGTTAGCGTTGAGGACTGCGACGGTGTATTTTTCCTCATCAATACGAAACTGCTGCGTCAGCAGCTCCGAGAAATATCCAGACTCCTTGACTCGCTTCAGCTCCAACGAGTGCCGGCGCACCAAACGCTTGCTGGGATAAGCTCCAACCGTGGCGCGAACATAGCCGCTGGGATTCTTCTTCCCATGTATCCGCTTGATCGCCTCAGCCAACCCATCCGCATCCTTCGGAGAACACTCCTGCATCTCCTCGATCTCGAACGGCAGCTGCGGCTCGCTCGTCCTTGCCAAAAGAATCGCGTGCTCACTGACCTCGATGAAAAATCCTTTATTATTTTTAGAGAAAAGCATTCGGGTATCGCATTAGCTCCGGCCGGCGGGAAAAAACGATTCGCAATATTTTTGCATACAAGTCCCACCAAGGCGTTGGGATAAACAACGTTCCAGCGAGGCGTGATCAGTTTCAAACGCCCCTAGCGATGACAAGAGGAAATCGGGGAATACCCTATTTGGAACGGTCATTTACTTGGTATTTAAGGCTGGGGTTTCGCGGGTTTCCACAGGCATTAACGGCACGTCTCCCGTTTACTTTAAGATCGCACAAGAAAGGTCTCCTACGCTCGTGGACGCTCCCGTCCGTCCACAAAAAAACCGCCAGATTCTTGGCGGTTCATGGACCAAGCGTGGGGGTCGAAGATTATTTCTGCCAGGTGCGCTTCTTATGGCGATTCGACTTCAGGCGCTTCCGGCGCTTGTGCTTGTTCATCTTCAGACGACGTTTCTTTTTGAGATTGCCCATAGGTAAGAGGGTCGAAAGTGCTGGGAGGGTTTCGGTCTGTAAAGCCAGAATTTCAACCCGACGCCGACCTCATCGACACCACCCGGCAGGGACCAGTGAGGACCATTTTCCCTTCGATCGCGTCGAGGGCTAATCCCGTGAGCACCGACACGACTCGGCAGTACGTCGCGATCTGGACGGAATGGCGAACCCGCGCATTCCAAATATCGGTTTCGTCCTCCACGTGATCGGTCTTAAAATCAAAGACGCTCGCCCTTACCACCTTTCCACTGGTGTCGTGCACCACAATTACCCGGTCAAAAACGCCGCTAATCCAAGTCCCGTCCAGCACTACCTCAAACGCACGCTCGCGCCACACCTCACTCATCGCGTTGATGGGACGGTTCCAGACGATTGCCAACTCCGGAGCGGTCAAGCATGCCAGCGCCTCCGCCAGAGCTGCGTCGTTCATCGAAGACCCCTTGCCCCGTGCGAGGGTGAATGCGGCCATGCCATCGTCCCATTCGACCGTTGCGAGCAGCGCGTGAACCGCACTTCCGAAATCAACCCCCGCCGATCCGTCGACTCCAAAAAGATGCCCGCCGCGCACAAATCCTTTGGTTTCGCTAGTGGGCCGGCGGATGGGGTGCCCGGTTCGAGGAATCTGGATTAGCCTGGGCTCCAAAGGCGGTATCCGGGCGATCAGTGGATCCTCGGAGCGCGCGGGAGCTGTTTTCACTTCTTCATGCCACTCCGGATCGCCGCTCGACCAAGTTCCCTCGGGCGCGATGCGCCCTACTTGGATTTTTTTGGTTTCGAAACCGAGAGCATTCCCCAGCAGCCGTGGATAATTCTGTGATTTGGACGATCCGACCGCTTGCGTGATCACGTACATCGCGCGCTTGGCGCGGGTCATTGCGACGTACAGTAACGCGAGTTTCTCATAACAAGTCTCCGCCTCTGCCACCTCCATGTGCCGGGCGAGCACTTCATCCTGCCGCCAGAAGAGTTTCGGCGGTAACTCGAGCACCCAGTCCACCGAACGATCCGCGTTTTTGTGGACCGCCAAACCGTCGCGAGCTTGGGCGAGTTTCTTCCCTTCAAGATCTGGCAGCAACACGACGTCGAAACCCAGCCCCTTCGACTTGTGCACGGTCATCACCCGAACCGCAGTCGGAGTTTCGACGTCCCGCACGACATAGCGCTCCATGAATTCCCCAAACTCTGAGACGTCGTTGCTTCCCGTCTCGTCGAATTCGGCCGCTGCTCTCACCATTTGACCGGAGCGCTCACGACTAAATGCGTCGTCCCCCCCAAGCCCCGCCTCAAGTTTGCGGAGCCAAAACTCCACTACCCATTCGAAACCGTTCGTGTGAATCTGGCCGAGCACCCGTTCACTGAGAGTTTCCGGCGCTCCAATCCCCTCGGCCAACAGCACCACCCTCAGCGGCGTCATTTGCACCTGTTCCCACGCCAGCGTGTCTCCGGGATGCGCGGCCGCTTGCAGCAGCGCCAGCACCGCCGCCCCCAGTGGATTATCGATGCAGACGTGAAGGTCTGACTCTGCGACGGCCGGCATCGCGCCGTCTTTCCTTAAAAACTCCGCCAGATCGCGCGCGATCTCGTTCGTCTGCACGAGCACGGCGCAACTCAAGCCTCTTTCCAGCGGACGGAGTTCTTTCAGCAATTCCGAGACGAGTATCCAACGTTCCATTTCGTTCGGCGCATGGAGCAAAGCCGCCTGGCCCGTGCGCTGTGGAACCGCCGACACATGCCTTCTCCATTCGCGAGCCCACATTTCCGACGCCTCGCCCGGAAACATCGTTTTCAACACGGTCTGGTTTCCGAACACCGCATTGACCATTTCGATCAGCGCGGGCCCGGACCGAAACGAATCCACCAAATGCCGCTCAATGATCTTGCCCGCCATCGCGCCGTTGTAGTGGTTGAAAATCTCCCGAAACAAGCGGTGGTCGCCCTGCCGCCACGTATAAATCGCCTGTTTCACGTCGCCGACGCAGAAGAAGCTGCGTGCTCCCGAAGCATCCTGAAGCGCTTCATCAACCAAGTTTCGCAGGACCAGCCACTGTCCGTAACTCGTGTCCTGGAACTCATCGAAGAGCCAGTGATCGATCCCGCCGTCGAGGCGGTAATCGATGGTCAAACGCGATTCCTCAGCCTCCGCCCCACCGGAATCCTGTGCGAGGAGCGGTACCTGGCCGCCGGGAACGAGCAGTCGCTGCACATCGCTGAACGTGAGCTTGCCGGCTCGTCGCACCCGTTCGTGATAGACCATCTCGTAACTGCGCAAAACCGAGTGGATCCCTTGAGTGGTCGCGAGGTGCCTTTGCAATTCGCTCCCCACCATCTGCGTGATCACCCTCCGGAGAGCGGCGGCCACTTCCCCTTCGACGATGAATTTTCTGCGTTCGACCACCATCTCCGCGCGTCCGGCACAGATTCCCAGCCAGACATCCAGCGCATTTTTCAAAATATAATCCACCGACGCGGACGGGAGCGGCACGCCCGGCGCCCAGTCGGCCAATGCGTTGAGAAAAACCTCCCAGCGCGCCCGCTGGCCATCATTCAAGGCGGCCCCGCTGAGTGCCGTCCGCAGCGCGGCAATTCCATCGGGAGTGCTTCCCTCAACGAACCGCCACGCGCAGCCATCCGGCCAAATCCGCGCCGATTCACCCCATTGCTCCGCTCCCGGCGCGGTGAGATAGACGTCTTGATAGTCATCGAGGAACGCTTCGAGACGTGGGCCCAGGCGTTTTTCTTCCGTTCCAAAGGTCGCGCGTTTGAACGCCTCAACAAACTCCCGCTGCGCCGCGCTGAGTTCCAGCGCGTCCGCGAAAATTCGCCGCAACACCCGCTGCCGCTCCAAACGCGCCGCATGCTCTTCGAGAAGTTCAAACTCCCCGGCGAGTCCCAGCTCCATCGGAAAGGACCGCACGATCCGCGCAAAAAAACCGTCCAGCGTCCCCAGCCGCAAACGATGCATGCCACTCACCAGCGCGCGCAGCATCCGGAGGAAATCCGCCGGTCCAAGATCAAGGTGCCCGATTTCGGCGGCCAGTTTTTGCGCGTAGCCCGGTTCGCGTGCGGCGGTCGCGAGCTTCGTGAGAATCTCATCGAAGAATTCACCGGCGGCTTTGCGGGTGAAGGTCAGCGCGACGATCCGTTCCGGCTGCGCGCCCCGCGCGAGCAACGCCACAAAACGATTGGTAAGCGCGTAGGTTTTCCCTGACCCGGCCGACGCGAGAATCATCTCGTGGTGGAGCGCATTCATTCGGCCACCTTCGCAATGCTCGCGGCAACGCCGTGGTGAAACAACGCGGCGAACTCATCGTATTCGGGGTTCAACGTCTCGTTCGGCGGCCAGAATTCTCCGGCGCGAATGGCCGTGCAAACCCCTTCGGCGCAGCGCAGCGCCGCCGTCTTGAGACCGGGCGAATAATCCTCCCACAACGCGATTCCGGTTTCTCCCGCCGCCTTCGGCAGGTTGAAATATCCCCCCGTCATGACGTCATTCGACTTCAACGAGAGCGCGTGAAGATAAAGCGGTAATTGCAGGTCCGTCCAAACTCGCAGCCGCCCGTCCATTTCGAACCGCGCCCATTCCGCCGGGGTTTCTCCGCGGCGGGGGCGGTTGAAATGCGCGGCGGCGGGTGTACTCGCTTTGTCCGACGTTTTATAATCGAGCACTCGCCGCGCACCGGTTTCGCCGTGTCGTTCGATCCGGTCGATCTTCCCGCGCACGATCATGCCGCCGATTTCAATTTCGAAAGGCGTTTCGACCGCTTCGATGATCCAGCCGGCCGCGCGCTCGCGCGCCTGAATCTCCGCAGCCTTCGCGAGCCGTTGCCGCGCCGATTCACCCTGCACCACGAGCGGGAGGGTCAGCCTGGTGCCAAAGCGTCCGCGCACCGCCCGGTCGAATTCGTTCACCAGGACCTCACGCAACCAGACGGGGTCCGTGCAATCGCGCAGCGCCGGCTGCTTGCCGATTTGCTCCAGTGCCGAGTGGCAAAGCGTGCCGAAGTCCATCGCGTCCAATTCGGTTTTCCCCGGCTTGACACTCTCCATTCGCAACACGTGCCGGAGGTAAAACCGAAAAGGACACTGCAAATAATCCCGCAGCGCCGTCACTCGGATGCGCTGCGGTGGAGGGACGGAGCGGGGTTGCAGCTTCCAAGCTCGGCGCCATGGGAAATTCGGCTGCACCAGGGGAGCGGCTCGAAAAAGGAAGGCCACCTGATCTGGCAGCGCCTCATCGCGACAGCGCAGCAGCAAACGAGAAGGCCGCAGCGGTTCACCCGCTGTCGATGTTTTCCCAAACAGGCAATCGGTCCGCGGCCGGCACGAGACCACCGCCTGAAGGATATAACCATCACGCGCGAAGCGTGCTTCGTTGTTCTTCAACCCGAGTCGGGTTCGCAGCGCCTCGGGAAGATACGCGTCGCCCGAAACGGATTCCGGCACGCGACCATCGTTCATGCCGGCAATCGCGAGATGAGGCGCATCTTCCCACAACAACTCCAGCCAGCCTTGCAGTTCGAGCGCGCGGAGAGGTTTTTCTTCCGTTGCGAAACCACCCGCGTAAAGCCGCAGCGCGAATTCCCACCATTCGGCAGTGGTCAGACGCGGGAAATGCGCCCCGGCGGCCGCACATTCCCGCACCACCTCGTTCCACGCGGAGGCCGCCTCGACGAGTTGCGCGTCGGTCCCTTCAGCCAAATCGAGCCGGCGGTCCGCAAAAAGCAGCCTGAGTGCAGCCGCTGCGCTGGTCGCGAAATCGCGGGCGAGAAGTTGCCCGCGCAGTTCCTCCACGATAGCGAGGCCGGCGATGACGGATTCGTCCCGCGCATGATGACGAGCGGCAGCGAGATCACCGGGGAGGTGGCGGGCACGAAGCTCATCAAGCTCCGCCAACCACTTGGCGACCGAAAACTTGTTGCCGAGTCGAGCGCAGAGCAGGGCGAGAAAATCCGGGCAAAGCGCGAGCAGTTGGACGACGGCGAACGTCGGTTCGCGCACCAAGTCCACCAGGACTTTCAGCAAACGGAAGAGACTCTCCTGCCTCCGGGAGCGGCCTTCAGGATTGAATGACGGCACCTCGCGTCGCCGGAGAGCGGTCGTCAAGAGCGGCAACACTTCCGGATCAGCCACCCCGACACCGAGGACGTCTGGCGGATTCGGATAGGCGCCAGCGAGCACCGCCACTTGTTCGGCTTGCGCAGCGGGATGGGCGCAAAGATGGACGCGTTTCTTAAAATCCGGCAGCTCGATTTCACGCTGACTCCAATATTCGGAACGGGGCCGTCCCCAATCGTCGAAACCGATGCCTTCAGCTGCAGGCGCAAAAACAAGAATTTCGACCGGAAGTGAGGCTGCCTGGGCAGAGAGATACTGCAACGCGAGCGGCAGCGGATCGGGGGTGGCGCAGAGTACGATGCGCTCGATTCCCGCCAAGGCCGCCGAACCCCGGGCGGCTTCGATGCGAGCGGCCTGCGGGGCTTTCAACCCGTGCTCCGCGAGATGTCGTTCGTAAAGACGTTCCAACGCGCCGAGCTGCACCCAACGTGCCGCTTCGACGAACGTGTCACCCGCGTTGAACGGCACCTCGGCGAAGGTCAGCCCACCTTCCGCGAGCGTCGCTTGAAGCCGAATGAACGAGTGCGCCACGCCGCAGGCCCAAGCGAAGTTCCTCGCCGGAGGGTCAATCGGAAACACTTCACGAAACGCCGGGAGTTCGATGGTCAGGAATACCTCGATCCATGCGAGCAACGCGTCGGAGCGCGAGGCGACGTCGCTGCCGAGGCTCAGTGAGATCAGCGTGTCCGGGGTGAGCACCCGCGGCGGAAACGCCGCTTGGTTTTTCGTGGCCGCGAAAATCGCGAGCGCCTCGCGCAGGCGACGTCCCGACTGCCGGGTCGGCACGATGACCAAGGTCCGACTCAGATCGAGCGGGTGCCCCCCCTCCCACCCTGCCACCAACCAAGACACCGCCTGTGGCAACAGCGGGCGCTCCCAGGAAAGAAAATGACGGCGGACGTTAGCGGACGCGGGAACCACGGAGGAAGGCCGATGGCACAATGCCTGAGGCGAAACTCAATTCATATCCGCAGCGCTCGTGAAACCCCCGGAAATAAAAAACCCGTCGTGCGGAGACGACGGGGTTTTAAAGTCGGCGGCGCCAGGCAGCCGAAAAATTACTTCGCGAAAACAAACTTCGCCGTGTGCGCTTTTGCACGGGAAGCGGCGTTGCGATGGACGACTCCTGACTTCACAGCCTTATCCATCGCGGACGTGTAAGCGCTGGCAGCAGCTTTCGTCGCGGCGCCATCCTTGGCGGCGACGGCGGCATTCAACTTTTTGTGCAAGGTCTTCAGACGCGTTTTTACGCCAGAATTACGGGTGGTGAGGCGAACGGCTTTGCGCGCGGCTTTGATCGCAGATTTGGTGTTGGCCATGATCGATAGATTGATTG
>JBDSSU010000207.1:0-3434 GCA_039928635.1 Opitutaceae bacterium
TGTTTAACCTGACTTCGCCGAGGCCTCGAAACGGGGCCTCGGCGGCGTCGTCTAAAGAAAGCCCTCTTACAGGCGTGTAGCTCAATTGGTAGAGTAGCGGTCTCCAAAACCGTTGGTTGGGGGTTCGATTCCCTCCGCGCCTGCCAAATCCCAGCATGAAAAACCCGTTCCGCAGCACCCGTATCTTCCTCGGCGAAATGGTCGGCGAGCTTCAAAAAGCTACGTGGCCCACCAAGACCGAGCTGCGTGACTCCACGATCGTGGTGATCGTGGCTGCCGCGATCCTCGGCGTCTTTACCGCCATCAGCGACTTCGCCATGGTGAACGTCGTCGATCTCGTCACTTCCTGGGTCAGCTAATTCTCTCGCGTCATGTCCACTCAAACGACCGCACCCGCCGACGCTCAATGGTTCGCGCTTCACACGCTCTCCGGCCAGGAGAACAAGGTGAAGAACTACATTGAGAGGTTCAAAAAGGCCGAGGAGCTCGAGGATTCGATCTTCGAAGTGCTGCTTCCGACGGAAGTGGTCTCCGAGGTGAAGGCCGGCAAAAAGAGCACGAAGGTGCGCAAACTTTATCCGGGCTACGTGTTCATTCAGATGCGGCTCTACGGTGAGGACAAAAAAGTCATCAACAAGCCGTGGTACTTCGTGAAGGAAGTAGCTGGCGTGATCGGGTTCGTCGGCGGCGACGCTCCCGCGGCGCTGCGCCAGTCTGAGATCGATGAGATCCGCGCCCGCATCGAGGCCGCCAACGGCAAGGAAGTCCCCAAGGTGGTCTACACCGTGGGCGAAGAGGTGAAGATCAACGATGGCGCGTTCGCGAACCTCACCGGCCGGATCGACGAGATCGATCCTGACCGGGGTAAGCTCAAGGTCTCGGTCTCCATTTTTGGCCGTTTCACCCCGGTCGAGCTCGAATACTGGCAAGTCCAGCGCAACACCGAGTAACACCTATTTTTGAGTTTCGATTCTCGATTTTCGATCGGGCCCAAGCCTCGAAATCCGCGAGTCAGTTAGTCGAGAATCCAGAATCCAGAATCCAAAATCCAAATTTCCCAACATGGCTAAGAAGATCCAAGGTTACATCCGCCTCCAACTGCCCGCCGGTGCCGCGAATCCCGCGCCCCCCGTCGGTCCCGCGCTCGGCGCGCAAGGCGTCAACATCATGGCGTTCTGCAAAGACTTCAACGCCCGGACCAAGGACCAAAACGGCATGATCCTGCCGGTCGTCATCACGGTCTACACGGACAAGAGTTTCACGTTCATCCTGAAGTCCCCCCCGGCTTCGGTCCTCCTCAAGAAGGCCGCGAACATCGCCAGTGGTTCGGCCAAGCCGAATCAGGACAAGGTCGGCAAGGTGACGAAGAAGCAGCTCGCGGAAATTTGGAAGATCAAGAAGGCCGACATGAACGCGAACGACGAAGCCGCCGGCATCAAGATCATCGCCGGCACCGCCCGCAATATGGGCATCGAAGTCATCGACTAAATTATTTTGGAGGCCGCGAGTTCGCTCGCGCCTTCGGTGCAGACTGCATCGAGGCGCCGGCAAGCCCGCGGTCTCCACTGAAAAGACAACCAAACAACTCGCAGCGGGAGTCCTCACGGACGCTTGCACCGCAAGGAGTCAGACATGCCAAAAAAACACAGTAAACGTTACGCCAGCGCCCTCAAAGTCGCTGACCTCACCAAAGCATATCCTCTGGCGGAAGCCGTGGAGATCCTGAGCAAATTCCCGAAGACGAAGTTCGACGAGACCGTCGAGCTCTCATTCCGCCTCGGAGTCGACGGCACCTCCGGCGACCAGAACGTCCGTGGCACCACGCCGCTCCCGAATGGTTCCGGTAAGAAGGTGCGCATTCTCGTCTTCACCGACAATCCCCAGGCGGCGCTCGCCGCTGGTGCAGATCATGCCGGCCTCGCCGACATGATGCAGAAGGTGAACGAAGGTTGGCTCGATTTCGACGTCGCGATCGCGACGACTGAAGCGATGAAACAGGTCCGTACGCTCGCTCGTGTTCTCGGTCCGAAAGGCCTGATGCCGAATCCGAAGTCGGGCACCGTCACGGACGATATCCCCGCTGGCATCAAGGCCGTCAAGGCCGGCCGCGTGGAGTTCAAAATGGACAAGTCGGCGAACATCGGCGTCGGCATCGGTAAGCGCTCCTTCACTTCGGCCCAGATTATCGAGAACGCGAATGCGGTCCTCGAGGCTGTGGGCAAGGGCAAGCCCGCCACGTTCAAGGGCAGTAATTTCATCAAGACGATCGCCATCTCCTCGAGCATGAGCCCGAGCGTGCAGGTCGCCTCCACCGAATTCAGCAAATACTAAGGAAACACGACCATGAGAGCTGAAAAAAATTATCTGATCGCCGAGGTCGAGACCCACCTCAAGAAGTCCGACTACGTCATCCTCACCAACTTTTCCAAAGTGACCGTGGCCGACGTCGCCGATCTGCGTTCGAAGCTCGCCGCCGAAAAAGCCGAGTTTCACGTGGTGAAGAACAGTTCGCTCCGCGTCGCGGCCAAGGCCCTCGGCCTGCCCGAATTCGAGAACGCGCTGATCGGGCCAACCGCCGTCATCGTCGGCGGAAAAAATTCCGCGGGCGTCGCGAAGATCCTGAAGAAGTTCTTCACGGACAAACAAAAGCTCGAGGTGAAGGTCGGCGTGATGGAGAAGAAAATCATCTCGGCGGCCGATCTTTCGAAGATCGCTGATTTGCCTTCCTTCGAAGCGCTGCGCTCGCAGTTGCTCGGGCTCTTCTCGCAGAACGCCGCGGCCTTCGTTCGCGTGCTCGATGCCAAGGTCAAGAAAGACCAACCCGCGACCGCGTCCGACGCGGCTCCGGCTGCCCCCGCCGCTCCTTCCGAGCCCGCTGCTCCGTCCGCCTAACCCATCCTTTAACCAAACCATTTTTCCGGCCGCACGTTTCATCGTCGGCCGGGAGCAAAATATCCACGAGGCAGGCTAGGGGATACGTCTCTTAAACGCGTTTCCATTTTCCGAAACCGCTAATCTGCCACAGGAGAAGTCAACATGAGCAACATCACCAAAGACCAAGTTATCGAGTGGCTTTCGAGCCAGTCGGTTCTCGAACTCGCCTCGATCGTCAAAGATCTCGAGGGCAAGTGGGGCGTTTCCGCCGCTGCTGCTGTCGCCGCCGCTCCGGCGGGTGGCGGCGCCGCCGCTCCGGCCGCCGAAGTACAGACGGAGTTCACCGTCGTCCTCAAGGAGGCCGGCGCGAACAAGATCGGCGTCATCAAGGAAGTCCGTGCCATCACGGGTCTCGGCCTCAAGGAAGCCAAGGACCTCGTCGAGGGCGCACCGAAGAACGTCAAAGAGAACGTTGCGAAGGCCGAGGCCGAAGAGCTCAAGAAGAAGCTCGAGGCCGCCGGCGCCAAGGTCGAACTCAAGTAAGACCTCTTGGCGATTTC
>JBDSSU010000208.1:0-4054 GCA_039928635.1 Opitutaceae bacterium
GGCTCCGAATTCCTCGCCCGCATCAGCCAGCTTCCGCCCGCCACCCAAGCCGAGCTGCTCACCTTCGCCACCGCCGGAGACTACACCACCCCGACCTGTCCAAGCTGCGGCACGAAAATGGTTCTTCGCACGGCGAAAAAAGGCGCAAACGCCGGCGACGAATTCTGGGGCTGCCGAAATTATTCTCGCGGCTGCCGACGCACCTTCCAGATCAAGTCGGAGTAACTGAAACGACATCTCACTCGATTGAGTGATTGCACCTTCAGCTCTTGCGCGATGGCCTGACGCTGCACCCCAAATGGCGCCTCCCGATCCGGTCGCAAAATTTATCGAACGTTGGTCGAAAGCCGCTGCCGCCGAGCGCGCGAACTACCAGCTCTTCCTTTCTGAACTCAGCGACATCTTGGACGTGGCTCGTCCCGAGCCCGCGACCGATGATACCGCTCACAACAGCTACGTCTTCGAGCGGGCAGTAACCTTTCATCATCGCGGGTCAGAGAAAACCACGACCGGTCGGATCGATCTCTACAAACGCGGCTGCTTCGTTCTCGAGGCCAAACAGTACGCCACGGCCAAAGCTGCCGAAAATCCAGAGCTGGAACTCGCTCTCTCCCACCTCGACGACTCCACGCCCAAATCCCCCAAGGTCGCCCGCGGCACCGCCGCATGGGACCGCGCCATGCTCGAAGCCTACAGTCAGGCCGAGCGCTACGCCCGCTCCCTCCCCGACGACGAAGACTCCCCGCCTTTCCTTCTCGTGGTCGACGTCGGCCACGTCATCGAGCTCTACGCCGACTTCACCCAGAAGGGGAAAAACTATCTTCCGTTTCCCGACGCCCGCTCGCACCGCGTCAAACTCGCAGACCTCGCCAACCCCGATCTCCGCGAACGCCTTCGCCTCGCGTGGACCACCCCGCTGGCCCTCGACCCAGCAAAGAAAGCCGCCGCCGTCACTCGTGAAGTCGCCGGTTATCTCGCCGAACTCGCCAAATCCTTCGAGAGACAACACGACCCCAAAGACGTCGCCGAATTTCTTTCGCGCTGCCTCTTCTGCATGTTCGCCGAAGACGTCGGCCTGCTCCCGAAGGACGCCTTCAAACAATTCCTCGACTCGATCAAAGACGATCCGGGCGCCTTCGTCCCCCTCGTCGAGCAACTCTTCGAGGACATGAACCAAGGCCGGGTTTCCGGCTTGTTGCGCAGGAAACTTCTCTACTTCAACGGCGGTCTCTTCGCCTCCGCCAAAGCCCTTCCCGTCAACGCCACCCAGCTCGGCCTTCTCCGCGCCGCCGCTGCTCTCGAATGGCGCCACGTCGAGCCTGCCATCTTCGGCACGCTCCTCGAACGCGCCCTTTCGCCCGACGAACGCCACAAGCTCGGCGCTCACTACACGCCGCGCGCCTACGTCGAACGCCTCGTTCTCCCGACGGTTATCGAGCCGCTTCGCGAAGAATGGTCCGCCGTCCGCACCGCCGCCGTCACCCTCGCCAGCCGTGGCACGACCGACGACATGAAGAAAGCCCGCGCTTCCCTCGCCGAAGCCCGCAAGGAAGTCAGCGCCTTCCACCAACGTCTTTGCGCCATCAAAGTCCTCGATCCCGCCTGCGGCTCCGGCAATTTCCTCTACGTCGCCCTCGAACTCATGAAGCGGCTCGAAGGCGAAGTCGTCGCGCTGCTCCATGACTTGAGCGAGGACAAGACCGACTTCCTCGCGCTCCAAGGCGTCACGGTCGATCCGCACCAATTTCTCGGCCTCGAACTTAATCCGCGCGCCGCCGCCATCGCCGAACTCGTCCTTTGGATCGGCTACCTTCAATGGCATTTTCGCATCCACGGCTCGACGATGCCCGCCGAGCCCGTGCTCCGGAAATTTAAGAACATCGAAAACCGCGACGCCGTGCTCGCGTACGACGAGCGCGGCTTCGCCCGAGATGCACACGGCAACATCCGCTTTGTCTGGGATCGCAAGACGACGAAGCTAGATGCCGTCACCGGCCGCGAAGTCCCCGATGGCGAAGCCGTCATCCCGCTCGAAACCTTTTCCAATCCCCGCCCCGCCGAATGGCCGCACGCCGACTTCATCGTCGGTAACCCGCCGTTTCTCGGCACAAAGCGCATGCGTGACGATCTCGGCGATTGCTATGTTGAAACACTTCGCGCGGTTTATGCTGATTCGGTCGAAGACAACGCCGATTTCGTGATGTATTGGTGGCACAAGGCGGCTGAGCACTGTCTCTCTGACGGATGCACGCGATTCGGCTTCATCACCACCAACTCCATTCGTCAGACATTCAATAGACGCGTCGTACACCGCGCACTTCTGCACGGTATTTCTCTCCGCTTCGCCATTCCTGACCACCCTTGGGTCGACACTGCGGACGGGGCCGCAGTTCGAGTCGCGATGACGGTGGGCGCGGTCGGTTACAAGCTTCCCCCGCCGCAAAGTGTCGCGGAAGACTCGACACCGGATCCATCCGCTCTGGCAGGCGACCTATATCTTGTCACATCCGAGAACCCATCTGACGACGGATCGTCCAACATCGAGTTAAGCCATCTCCGCGGCCGCATTGGTTCAGGACTCGGAATTGGCGCTGAGCTCGAAGGAATGAACGCGTTGACTGCATTGGATGGGGTTTGCGGCCTGGGTGTCGCTCTTCACGGTTCCGGCTTTATCGTCGATGCCGACGAAGCGAAGGCACTCCGAAAATATGGAGCGAAGGTCATCAAACCATACCTTGGAGGAAGCGACTTAGTGCGCGAATCTCGCGAGCGGTACCTGATCGATTTCTCATTTATGTCGCAAGATGAGGCTCGTGGGGCCAATCCGCAGGCCTTTGAACGCGTGCTCACTCACGTTCGACCCGAACGCCTTGTGAACCGTCGTGAAGCGATCAAACGCCTGTGGTGGCGCTTTGGATGGGAGCGTCCCGAAATCCGCAAAGCACTGCATGGGCTACCTCGTTTTATCGCCACCACAGAGACTTCCAAACATCGCGTGTTTCAATTTCTCGATGCTTCGATCTTGCCTGACCACATGGTCATTATCGTAGCGAGTCAGGATGCATTTCACCATGGAGTGTTGAGCAGCTGTATTCACGTTGTCTATTCGCTCGCTGCCGGTGGACGCCTCGGAGTGGGCAACGATCCCCGCTACAACAAAACCCGCTGCTTCGATCCGTTTCCCTTCCCCGACTGTACTGAGAAGCAGAAAGAAAAAATCCGCGCCCTCGCCGAGGAACTCGACGCGCATCGCAAACGCGCGCAGGCGACGCACAAACTCGGCCTGACCGACATCTACAACGTCCTCGGAAAAATCCGCGCCGGCACCGCGCTCAACGCCAAGGACAAGACGATTCACGACGCCGCGCTCGTCTCCACGCTCAAGCAACTCCACGACGATCTCGATCTCGCCGTGGCCGACGCTTACGGCTGGCCTTGGCCTTTGACCGACGCTGAAATTCTCGAACGCGTGGTTGCGCTCAACACCGCTCGCGCCGCCGAAGAAGCTCAAGGCCAGATCCGCTGGCTCCGTCCCGATTACCAAAAACCATTGTTCTCCAGCGACGAGCAGGCCGCACTCGGCCTTGAAGACAAAGCACCTGACTTGAAATCAGACACAGGCAAAAATCCAAAAGCTTCTTCAGGAAAATCAAAACTCAAGATTCCCAAATCAAAATTGCCTTGGCCAAAGTCGCTCGCCGACCGCGTGCGCGCCGTGGAGACCGCCCTTGCTGCCGAAGAAAAACCCGTCACTGCGGCAGCACTCGCGAAACGATTCTTACGCGCCAACCCCGAAGACCTCGCCGAAATCCTCGACACGCTGGTCACCCTGGCCCGCGCCCGCCCCGGCGACATTAAAGGCACGTTTGTGCACTAAGCCATGACGTACCTCAATCAACTCTACCTCGAATTCGTGTCGGCCCTGAAAGGCCCTATCGCTATTCTGGTCTTTGGCCTCGGTCCGATGGTGGCCGTTGGTTGGTGCCTTCACCGGAAAAAGGCGCAGTTCAAATCAGCCGCCCAAGAACCTTTTACCGATCTCCCGCTCCGCCCG
>JBDSSU010000209.1:0-12938 GCA_039928635.1 Opitutaceae bacterium
GGATGGGAGTTGTACCAGAGGAAGGCGAGACCGGCGCCGACCAAAGCGCTGCACACCACTGTGAGTTCGCCCGTGCCCGGCACGTGATTGATCAGCAGGTAATCCGAGATCAGCACGTTCCCCGCCGCGTAAGCGAGAATCCCGTACACGAGCGCGACCGTGATCGTGCAACCGATCGCCAGCCCGTCGAGACCGTCCGTCAGGTTGATCGCATTGCTGAACCCGACGATCCACAGGTAGACAAACACGAACAGCGCCGCAATCGGCAGCTTGAGGATCACGGGATGTTTCACGAACGGCACCCAGAGTTCCCGCATCTGCAACGAACTCGTGGGATGAAACAGGAGCGCGGCGAGCGCGACCACCGTGATCAGCGTCTGCCAAAAAATCTTTTCCCGGGACGAAATGCCATTCCGACTTTTCCGCAGCACCTTCAGGCGGTCGTCACGATAACCGACTCCCGTCAGGGCCGCGTAGACAAACAGCGCGACCCAGATCCAGATATTCGGTGTCGCCCAGAGAAACGAACTCACAAAGACCGCGGTGAAAATCAACAGGCCACCCATGGTAGGCGTGTTCTTCTTGTCGAAACGTTTCGCGAGGTCGCCGGTGCGGTCGTCGTCGTAATGCTGTCCAAACTTCATCCGACGTAGCTGCGCGATGAGCCGCGGCCCGATCAGGAAGCCGATGAATGCCGCCGTGATCGCCGCCATGATCGCACGAAACGTGTGGGAACGCAGCAGCCGAAGCGGTCCGAACTGCGCCTCGAAATCCGCGAGATAACTAAGCATGAACCGCCTCCTGCGCTGAAGTGGCGGGGAGGGCCTGCTCAAGCTGATAGCGACGACTGCCTTTGAGAAAAACCGCTCCGCGGAAAGCGGCAAGTCGCGCGGCGATCGGGGCCAGCGAAGTGACCACGTTGATCTGCTCGGGACGATTGCCATTTTCGAGCGCTCCGAGCCGCACCGCCGCCGCATGGTCGCCGATCACAAAGAGAGCATCCTGCGCGCGCAAATGGAGCGAACGCCCCAGCGCCCGGTGAAACATCTCCGCGCCCGCACCGAGTTCTTCCATGCCGCCGAGCACGAGCAGCCGCGGCTCATTCGCCGGCGCGAGCGTGTAGAACGCGTCGAGCGCATCCGTCATCGAGGCCGGGTTCGCGTTGTAACAGTCGAGATAAAGCAGGCGTCCCTTTTCGCGCCGCAGTTCCCCGCGGAACTTCGCCGGCTCCCAAGCCGCGATCCGGTCCTGAATGATTTGATGCGACACGCCCAGCCAGAGCGCCGCACAGATCGCGAGCGCCGCATTTTGCGCCATGCCTTCTGACACCCGGCGAAACGTGAAGACGAGCGGCGGCGGCGGCCCATACGCGAGCGCCACGCCCGTGGAATCACCGCGCTGAGTCACGGCAAAATAAACCACCCCCTTCGGCGGCTCAGCCGGGCGGACCACTTCAGCGGATTCCACGACGATCGTGTTCACCTCCAGATCACGAAAGGGCGTAAATCCGGCGCATTGCTTCGGGAAAATCGCGACGCCCGCGGTCCGCACTGCCCGGGGGAGCGCCGATTTTTCACGCGCCACGCCTTCGACATCGCCGAGCGCTTCCAGATGGGCCGGCGCCACGAGCGTGATGATCGAAACATCGGGTTCGATCATGCGCGCCAGCACGGCCATCTCACCCGGGGCGCTGATGCCCGCTTCCACCACGGCGAATTTGTGCAGCGCGGGATCGAGCCGCGTCAAGGTGAGCGGCACACCCAGCTGGTTGTTCAGATTTCCCTCCGTCGCCAGCACCCCGCCCGCCTCTCCGCCGAGCAAAAGCGTCAGAAGATTTTTCGTCGAGGTCTTGCCCGCGCTCCCGGAAATTCCGACGACCCGCCCGCTGAAGCGGCGGCGATGTTCGCGCGCGATCGTTTGGAAGGCCGTGAGCGGATCCGTCACCACCAGTTGCGGCAGTGCAACGGATGGGTTCGCCTTCGCCACGAGCGCCGCACCCGCGCCCAGCGCTTGCGCGGCTTCCAGGAAGTCGTGCCCATCGCGCTTCTCCGTCGCGATCGCGACGAAAACCTGGCCCGCGCGCAATTGGCGCGTGTCCATCGTAAATCCCGCCAGCGAAGAAGAAGGCGGGGTGGTCCAATGACCACCGGTCCATTCCGCGAGAAGCTGTGCCGGAAACTCAGGCATGATCGAATCTGCCCGCGTTCTCTGAAATACCGCGCGCGAAACAGACGGCTTGGGGTAGCATGGGCGTCCCGCCCATGTTCCGAAACACGGTCGGGACGCCCGTGCCACCCGATCCCCGTCCTACCTTCATTCGCATCGCCCTCATAGCTTCAGCGATTTGATGCCGATCAATTCACGCACCACCTGCCGGTCGTCGAACGGGATCACGGTATCGGCAAACTCCTGGTAACTTTCATGGCCCTTGCCCGCGACGAGCAGGCAATCGCCCGGCTTGCAGGCGTCGAGCGCGAGACTGATCGCCCGGCGACGGTCGTCGATCCACGTGATTTTTTTTGGATCAGTGACTCCGCCCTGCATATCCGCAAAAATCTGCGGCAGCGCTTCCGTCCGCGGATTGTCCGCCGTCGCGAAAGCGAAGTCGGCAAACTCCTGCACCGCTTTCACCATCAGCGGACGCTTCGCGCGATCCCGGTTGCCTCCGCAGCCGAACACCACGAAGAGCCGTCCCGGGGTGATGACGCGCAACATGCCGAGCGCATTCCGCAGCGCGTCGTCGGTGTGCGCATAGTCGACGAGAACGTTGAACGGTTGTCCCGCGTCGATTCGTTCCATGCGGCCCGGCACGCCCTTGAACCCGCGCAAGCGCGCGAGGAAAACGCTGGGGTCGCGCCCCAGTCCCCATGCGGTCGCAATCGCGGCGAGCAGATTGCTGACGTTGTAGCGGCCGATCATCGGCGAATCGACGAGCATCTCGCCCTGGGGCCACACGAGCTTGAACACGGAGTTCGTGAAATTGAGCGCGACATTTTCCGCGCGGACCTGCGCGCGCGGATTTTCGCCGTAGGTCACCACCCGTTGACCGGACGTCGTCGGCACCACTTTCGCGGCGAGTTTTTCGCCAAAAGGGTCGTCGAGATTGATCACGGCGATTTTCGGCGCGGACCCGGTTTCTCCCGTAAAGAGCCGCGTCTTCACGGCGAAGTACGCGTCGATCGATTTGTGATAATCCAAATGATCCCGCGTCAGATTCGTGAACACCGCGGCGCCGAACTGGAGGCCGAGCACCCGCTTCTGATCGATCCCGTGCGAACTCACTTCCATCACCGCCTGGCGGCAGCCGGCATCCCGCATCTGGGCCATCATGCCGTAGATATCCAGGGACTCCGGCGTGGTGCGATAGGAAGGGACGGTGCGCGCGCCGAGATCGTAGTTGATGGTGCCAATGAGTCCGACTCGTTGATCCCCATTCAGAAAATGTTTGATCAGATGCGTGACGGTGGTCTTGCCGTTCGTGCCCGTGACTCCGACGACGGTCAGGTCGCGATCCGGGAACTTGTAGTAGCGCTGCGAAACGATCGCCAGCGCCGCGCGAGCATCGGGCACCTGGACGAAAGTGACTTTCGAGTGGGGATGCGCCGGCAATTTTTGGGTGACGACCGCGACCGCACCGCGACTCACCGCTTCGTCGATGAACGTGGCTCCATCCGCACGGAGACCGGGGAGCGCAAAAAACAGATTCCCCGGCACGACCCGGCGGCTGTCGATCGCGAGCCCGGAGATCGGGCGGTCCAGCGGACCCTTGGTGGCGATGATGTCACCCTCCTCGAAATAGTCCGCGAGCTTCGGAGCCTCCTTCATGGCGCGCTCGTGGTGCACGGTCTCGGCACGGGTGCGCGGGACCACCGACCCGAAGGCGGAAACAAGCAGGAAATTTTGGGGTAGATAACCGATCATGGACGATTTCCTTGGGCGGCAAAAACACCTCTTTCCACGATTGGCGCCGGCGCCGCCGTGATGTTCCGATAAGAAATGAGTTGTTCGCCGAGTTTCTTAAATGAGGGGGCGGCCACTTTCGCACCCCACCCTCCGGGAAGGCGCCCGTCCGCATTGTGAACGACGACGGTGATTGCGATCTGCGGATTGCTCGCCGGGAAAAATCCGACGAATGAGCCGATGTGATGCTTCTCCGAATAGCGCAGTGTCCGGTTTCCTTTGGAATCGATTTCGGGCAGGAGCATCTGGGTGGTTCCCGTTTTGCCCGCGACTTCGAAGTTCGGAATCGCTGCCTCGGGTGCCGTGCCTTCCTTCGAAGCCACGCCGACCAGCATCTGCGCCATGGTGTGCGCGGTGCGTTCGGAAACCGCGCGGCCGATCTCAACCCGATCGTAACGGTTCACCGGTTCGCCCGCGGCGTCCCTGATTTCCCTGATGATTTGCGGCCGGAGCAACACTCCACCCGTGGCAATCGTGCACATGGCCTGGTGCATCTGCAGTGCCGTCGCAGAGATCGTGTGTCCCATCGGGATGCGCGTGATGTCGGAACCGCTCCATTTCTCAGGTTTCGCCAGGATTCCGGCGACTTCACCACCGGTGGGAAAACCCAGGGGACGCGCAAAACCGAACGCGCGTGCGTAGTCGTAGAGCCGTTGTTCGCCGAGTTTCATTCCAATCTGAGCCGCACCGCGGTTGCTCGAACGGGCCACGATTTCGCTCACATTCAAGAGGTGATCATAGTGATGGTCATCCTTGGGAAGTGCTCGCAGTCGGTTTTTGTACTCCACCTCCTCCAGATTGCAGTCGAAGCGGTCGGAGGGAACCACCGCGCCTTGATCCAGCCCCGCGGCGATCGAAACGATTTTGAACGTCGACCCCGGCTCGAGGATATCGGTGATCGCGATGTTTTTCATACTCGCCTGTGCCTCCAACGGCACCTTCCCGTATTCGTTCAGGTCGAAGGTCGGGTAGTTCCCCATCGCAAGAATAAATCCGTTGCGAGGATCGCTCACGATGATCGTGGCCTTCTCGGGTTGGAACTTCTGCACGATCTGCGCGAGTTCCTGCTCCACCATGTCCTGAATGTTGCAATCCAGTGAGAGCACGACGCTGTAACCGTCGGCACGCGGTACTTCCCTTGAGCGGAATTGGGCGAGCTCGCGGCGATGTCCATCGCGCTCCGACTCCCGCCAGCCGTCCTGCCCGCGCAGGTAGAAATCAGCATGGTTCTCGATCCCGGTCGCTGGCTGCTCGGCGCTGTTGACGTAACCGATCACGTGCGCTCCCAGCTGCCCATGCGGATAAGTGCGGCGGTAAGAACGATCCCGCACAATCCCGGCAATCCCGAGTTTTTCGATCTGGGCGTACAACGTCTCCGTCACGTTGTCTGAAAGCTTCACGTATTGCTTCGGCAAGAGGCGCTTCTCGCCGGCCGCCTCTTTTTTCGCGGCGTTGTCGCCGACATTCCCCGCCCGATCCGGTGTTTCGGAGGCGGCGCTGAATGGCAATGAGGAGCCGCTGAACTTGAATTCAATCGGAGGGTGTTCCGGCGACTTCGGGGCGGCAATCGGAGCGGGTCTCGCGGGCGCTGCGGGAGCCGACACCAACAGTTTGGTCGTTAAAGTCTCCCGGAGCTCAGCGAGCGGCATCCCAATGAGCGCCGCGAGCAGCGGCCACTTCGCCTCGTCCTCTTTCCGCAACATCGTCGGGTCAACCCCGAGCACGATCAGCGAGCGACTGGTCGCGAGGAGGTTTCCTTTCGTATCGAGAATGTCTCCGCGGCGCGCCTCTTCCACCGTGATCTGGCGGCGGGCTTTCGCGACGGAACGGAGCAGCTCCTCGCGATCGATGATGTGCAGCCAAACGAGACGGACTCCGAGACCGGCAAAGCAGGCGAAGAGCCCGGTCGCGAGCAATACGATCCGATAGTTTGAGGCGAAGCCCTTGGACATGTTTACGGCGTTAGGGCCAGGACGACTTTAAGGGGCGGGACGGGCAGCGCGCGGTCATCGAACAGGCCGCGGTTCGCTTTCGAAGCGAGGTGCAGTTCCGGATCCTCGGTGACGTGGATCACGCTGGTTTCAAGCGGCTGCACCATGCCGAGCCGCATTTCAGAATTACGGCGGCGAAGCACATCGTTGCTTTGCTCGGTCTCAATGATGGTCACGGTCTCGACCAAATGCCGCTCCACCTCAGCGATGCGCTTTTCCAAAAGCTTGTTCGCATTCGCGGTGAGCGAGATTTGATGGCGCATCCAGACGGTGCCGAGACCGATGGATCCGCTGAAACAAAATGTCACGAGGAGGCAGACGAGCAGTTGGTTGATGAAGGCCTGAGAATTTTTTTTCATCGGGGTGTTGGGTCGGTCTCAGATTTTGCGAAGCGCCCGCAGTTTCGCGGAGCGGCTGCGGGGATTGGCCGCGATCTCCGAGTCGCCAGGGGTGATGGGTTTGCGGGTCAGCGGCTCGGCGAGCTTCACCCGCAAGTCCTGGGGAAGATTGTCCGCCATGCTCTCCGGCTGGCCGCACATGCGCCGGAAGAATTGTTTTACCGGACGATCCTCGAGCGAATGAAAGCTGATGACGCCGAGCACTCCTCCCGCAGAAAGTTTTGCGAAAGCCGCCGGGAGCGTGCGCTCGATGGCCCCAATCTCGTCGTTCACCGCGATGCGAATACCCTGAAAGGAACGCGTCGCGGGATGAATCTTGGAAGCGTGCCGGTCGCGCGCAGGAATCGCCTCGGCGATGCTCGACGCGAGCGACGCGGTCCGCGCCAGGGCGCCGGTCCCGCGCGCTCCGAGCAAGGCACGGACGACGCGACGCCAGTGGGATTCCTCGCCATAATCGCGGATCGCACGGGCCAGCATTTCCTCGGTGGCTGTCTCGAGCCATTGGGCGGCGGGGACGCCGTGACGGGGATCCATTCGCATGTCGGCGGGCGCATCGTTGCGGAAAGAAAAACCCCGCTCGGCGTCGTCGAGCTGGAACGATGACACCCCCAGGTCGAAAAGAATTCCATCGAAGCCGTCATGCGGAAGCGCCGCGAGTTCGCCGAAGTCGCGATCGAGGAGAGCAAAGCGCTCGCCGAACTCCGCCTTCAGGGGTTCAGCGCGATTCTGCGCCACGGGATCGCGATCAAGGGCGACGACCGTGGTGCCGGCAGCGGCTTCGAGGATCGCGCGGGTGTGTCCCCCGCCCCCGAACGTGCAGTCGAGGTAGCGACCGCCCACCTGCGGCGCGAGGAATTCCAGCGTTTCGCGCAACAACACGGGTTGATGGCGCGGAATCATCGGGGCAGCGGCAAACTCAACGAGCACCTTGTGCATCGGCCAGGTCCCGGTGATGGCGTTTGGCGACCAGCCGGAGCACGAGACTGTCGCGCACGCGGTTGGTCACGAGAGTGGAGGCGGAAAACGGCACGCCAGAGCCGGCGTCGATCCACGCAGGATACGCGCGCTGCGAAACCAAAGCGGTGGCAAATTTGCGAAGACGGGTGCGTGACGCGGATAATTTGGAGTGGCGCATAAGAAAAAATTAGATGCCGAGACGCCGCATGAGATCGCCGAAGTTCTCTCCCGAGGTGCGGGCTTCGACCTTCTCCCACCGCGCCGCGGAATAGATGTTGAACTTGGTCAGCGAGCCGACGAGGACCGCGTCCTTCTCGATGCCGGCGTGCGTTAACAACGCCTCCCCCAGCCCAATCCGGCCGGACTTATCGAACCAGAATTGCTGGGTCTGCGCGAAGAAACGCGCCGCAAAGTCCTGCCCGGAACCATCGCTCAACGCGATTTGCGCAATCTTCAAGCGCAGCTTCTCCACCTCGTCCGGCGGCAAAACGGCGACGTAGCCATCCGGGTGCGGCGTGGCGAGAAAAGCATCCTCGTCACCATGAGAATAGCGCCAAGCCGACGGGATCGTGAGACGCGATTTGTCGTCGAGAGCGTGCCTAAAAATGCCCGTGTAAAGAGCTTTGCCTGTTTGCGCCACGTGAGGAATGGACAGTTACCTGCCCCAAAGTGCCCCATTTCGTCCCATTCTAACCCACAAGGGTCAAGACAAGACCCGCCGGAAGTCGTTAAAAATTATTAACAAACTGCTCACATGCCGAGGACCTGCCGGCCCCGAAATCGCAGATGGCTTTCCCCCGTGCACCTCAGCGGGAAGCACCTTGGTCGAGTGGGAGAACCCAAACTACCCTGCCATCCGCGGCTATGGGCACAGCCGGCTGCTCGCCGGCTACCCTTTTCGAATCGTGCTCGCTAAGCGGAGCCCGCCGACTTCTCGCCCGAGAGCCCCGTGATGACGCGCGCTCCTCGCCGGTAGGTGAAATACGAGTAGAGCCACTGCATCAGGACGGAGATCTTGTTTCGAAAACCCACGAGAAACAGCAGATGTACCATCAGCCAGGCGAGCCAGGCGATCGTGCCGGTCAGTTCGAGTTTTCGAATCTGCGCCACGGCGGCGGAACGACCGATGGTGGCCATCGATCCTTTGTCGAAATAAGCGAAGGGCTCGCGCGAATGCGGCTCCGCGGCGTCACGCGCCACGCGGAGTTCATGCCGGATCAATTTCGCCGAGTACTCTCCCATCTGCAGCGCTCCCTGCGCGACGCCGGGCACGGTGACTCCATTCGCATCCACCAGCGACGCGATGTCTCCGATCGCAAAAACCTCCTTGTAGCCCGGCACCGTGAGATCGGGCTGTACGAGCACCCGTCCCGCGCGGTCACACGGAGCGCCGAGTAATTTCCCCAAAGGACTGGCGCTGACCCCCGCTGCCCAAATGATATTTCCCGCCCGAATGGTCTGGTCGCCCACGACCACCTCTCCTTCCCGGATCAGCCCCACGCGCGAGTTGAGATGCACTTCGACCCCGAGTTTCTCGAGCTGACGTTGAGCACTGGCCGAGAGTTCCGGCGAAAACGTTTCCAGCACCCGCGGTCCCGAACTCATCAGCACCACCCGCGCTTTGGTCGGATCGATCCGATCGAAATCCTTGTTGAGCACGGTGCGCGCGAGTTCGGCAAAATTTCCCGCGAGCTCGACCCCCGTTGGCCCCGCGCCGACCACCACCACCGTCATCAACTCGGAGCAACGCTGCGGACTGGGATCGGTTTCCGCCTGCTCGAATGAGCACAGAATTTTCCGGCGAATACGAAGGGCGTCGTCGAGGCTCTTCAACCCCGGCGCAAACTCCTCCCATTCCGGATGGCCGAAATAACTCGTCGCGCCGCCCGCCGCCACGATGAGGTAGTCGTAAGCGATCGTCCCGCGCGTGTGCACCACCCGCTTCGCCGCGAGGTCGAGATCGGTCACGTCTGCCATGATCACCGCGAAGTTTTCCCGGTCGGAAAAAACCGCACGGATCGGCTGGGCCACGTCGACCGCGGAAAGTCCGGCGGTTGCGACCTGATAAAGCAGCGGCTGAAAGAGATGATGATTCTGCCGGTCGATCAGCGTGATGCGCGCCTCGCGCGGGGCCATGGTCCGCACGAATTGCATGCCGCCAAATCCGCCGCCGATGATAACGATGTGAGGCAATTCCGCGGCCGACGGAGAAACGGTCATGACGCTCACCGTGTCGGGCCGCGTCCGAGAGGCAAATCACGATCGCGAGAAAGGTGTTGTCCACCCCCACTGCTCTCTCGCTAGCTGCTGCCGCGCATGCGGGCTCCCACGAATATCCAGATCATCGGGCAGGAGATCGCCATCGTGTGGGATGATGGGGTCGAAAGTTATTTCTCTTTCGAGACCCTCCGCGCCGCGTCGCCGAGCGCGGAGACGCAGGGCGAACGCGACATCTTCGGCCAGCAATACGGCGGCGGTGGCGCGAAAAAATTTCCCGGCGTCGAAGTGTTCGGTTGGGAACAGGTGGGAAACTATGCCTTCCGTTTCGACTTCAGCGACGGGCACCGCACCGGGCTTTACAGCTACGACTACCTGCGGAAACTTGCGGGAATTTCCTGATTTAAAACCTGATGACCTCTTACGTTTTTCCCGCCCGCACCACCACCGCCGAGATCGAGCTGGGCACGACCCTGCAGCCAAAGTTCGGAGCGGATGGACTCATTCCCTGCATCACCCAGGACGTCACTAGCGGTGAGGTGCTGATGTTCGCGTTCATGAATGCGGAGTCGCTGGCAAAAACATTGCAGACGAAAAAAGCCACTTACTGGAGCCGCTCACGCAACAAGCTTTGGGTGAAGGGTGAGGAGTCCGGCAACGTGCAACACGTCCGCGAACTCCGCACCGACTGCGACCAGGACGTGCTGTTGTTGAAGGTCGAGCAGACCGGTGCAGCCAATGCCTCGTGTCACAACGGCTACAAATCCTGTTTTTATCGCAAGGTCGGCGACCTCGACGACGCCGCGCTGAAACTGCAATTCACCGCGCAGCCGCTCTTCGACCCGGCGACGGTCTATAAGAAGACGTAGCTGCCCAGGACAGCACGCGGGGCGTGTGCCGCAGGTTTTCATTCTGAACACAGTGCAGAATCCAAGGCTGCGAAGGTGATTCCACGAGCGAATGCGTGAATTCTGCGCTCCGCCCACAGCTTGAGGAGCAGGAGGGGTTGAAGACGCGCCCACACCGGAACCGTGCCTTGTTCCCTACCCGCCTCCGGAAGCCAGTCCGCGCTTACTCGCCGTCGCAAACGCCAGCATGCGTTGAAACTCCGGCGTGCCGGCGTCGGCGTGCGCCGTGAGTTTTTCCAACGCCTGCGTCCGGTTCAGGCCCTCGCGATAAAGGACGCGATAGATCCGGCGCACGCGTTCCAACTGCTCGATGGAGTAGCCGTGCCGCGCCAGACCAATCTTGTTGTAGGCGCGCACGGCGGCCGGTGTGCCATCCGCGATGAAAAACGGCGGCAAATCGTGGACGAGTTTCGCCGTGGCCGAGAGCATCGAATGCGCGCCGAGCCGGCAAAATTGATGCACCCCGCCGTACCCTCCAATCACGACATGATCCTCGACCGTCACGTGGCCCGCGAGCATCACGCCGTTGCTCATCACGACGCCGCTGCCAACCACGCAGTCGTGCGCCACGTGGCTGTAGGCGAGCACCGTGTTGTCGTTCCCCATGACCGTGAAATCACCGTCGAATGTCGCCGCGTGGATGGTCACATATTCGCGGAAAACATTTCGGTCGCCGATCCGGACCCCTGGGTTCCCCCCCTTGAACTTCAAGTCCTGGGTCTTCCCGCCGACAGACGCGTAGGGGAAAACTTCACAGTCGATGCCCGTCGTCGTGTTACCCTCAACACTCGCGTGATGGTGCAAACGCGTGCCGTCCCCGAGGACTACCTGGCTGCCGACAAATGCAAACGCGCCAACCTCGACATCCGCGCCGAGCTGCGCGCCGGGTTCGATGAGGGCGGTCGGATGAAGGCGCGCGGACATTCGCTCAGCCCTCGATTTCGCTATTATCGATGATCGCAAACATCAGCTCCGCCGAAGAAACCACCTGGCCGTCGACGGTGCAGTTGCACTCCGCCTGGGCGAGCTTCACGCCGCGGGCTTTCAGGAGCTTCGCGTTGAGGATCAGCTGATCGCCCGGACGAACCGGTTTCCGAAACTTCACCTTATCCGCACTCATCAAGAGGGCCGTCTTTCCCTCGGCCGAGCCCCGGCGCAGCATGAGAATGCCGGCGGCCTGGGCCATCGCCTCAAGTTGAAGCACGCCTGGCATCACCGGATTATTGGGAAAGTGTCCGGTGAAAAACGGCTCGTTGATCGTGACGTTCTTGATCGCGACCAGTTCATCTTCGCCGATGAATTCCATGATCCGGTCCACCAGCAAAAACGGATAACGGTGCGGCAGGGTGTCGAGGATGCGCCGGATATCGAGCGAGGTTTCGGTCGGCAGCACCTTGGTCGGACGCTCTTTTTTCTTCGGACCTTTTTTCCGTTCCTGCAATTTCTCGAAGAGAGCCTTCGTCAGGTCTGCGTTGATGGCGTGGCCCGGGCGCGTGGCAACGATGTGCGCCTTCAACGGCATCCCCAGCAGGAAAATGTCCCCAATGATATCGAGAATTTTGTGGCGCACGAACTCGTCTTTGAACCGCAAAGGCTCCTTCGAGATAATTTTGTCTCCCTTGATCACCACCGCGCAATCGAGCGAACCGCCCTTGATCTTCCCAAGTTTCAACAGCTCCTCGATATCCTCGTAGATCGTGAACGTCCGCGCCGCCGCGATCTGGGTCATATAAACATCCGGATCGATCGTCAGCGAAAGATGCTGCGTGTGGATTCCGCGATCATCCGACGACGTGCATGATATCTTCAGTTCGTCGCTCGGCAGGGCGATGACGGAGGAGTTTCCGCGCGTGACCGAAATCGGCGCATCGAGGGTGAAATATTCCCGGTCCTTGTCCTGTTCCACCGGCTCACCTTGGAGGATCAAGTTCACGTACGGCTTCGCCGAACCATCCATGATCGGCGGCTCCGACGCATCCATCTCGATCATCACATTGTCGACGCCGCAGCCATGCAGCGCGCTGAGCACGTGCTCCACCGTCTGGATTTTCGCGTGCCCCACCTGGATCGTCGTGGCGCGCACCAGATCGGTCACCTGATCGACGCGCGGCCGGAGTTCCGGCGCACCGTTCAGATCCGTGCGTTTAAAAACCACCCCGTGATCAACGGGCGCGGGTTTCATCGTCAGCGTGACAGCATCGCCCGAGTGGAGCGCGCTGCCCTTCAGGGAGACTTCGCGCGCAAGGGTGCGTTGTTTCATAGGCTTCGCTTAGTGTCGGAAACCCGCGCGGCGGAGCGCAAGCGCGGATGTGAACGCCGAAACGCGGTCAGGTCGAACCCACGAAAAGAGGCGAAGATCATCCGCCGCGTACATCAGGAAATCGGGGAGGCGCGGGGAAGTAAACATCCACGGAGCAAGCTCCGGAGCATTCGCAGAAACTGATGCACCTTGACGTTGACAGTGGTCCGGGGAGCGCGCGCGTCTCGCGTGCTGCTCTCGGCGTCTC
>JBDSSU010000210.1:0-5021 GCA_039928635.1 Opitutaceae bacterium
GGACAAATTCCCGACGCCGACGGGACAAAGATGCCGTAAAGGAGAAAGGCATCGGTGGCGGCGTACACGGCGATGGCCACGAAGGGCAAACCCGCCGCCAGCCAGAGCAGCGCGGAGGCAATCTTGACGGCGGCGAGTAACGTCCACGCGCGGCGCGACATCGTTACAGGTCCGCCAGGAGTCCGCGCAATTCGCGTTCCGGATCCTCGTGGCTCTGAGCGATCGCGAGTTCAAGCGCAGCGGCGAGCAGCGCCTTCGCTTCAGAGCGGCGTCCGAGTCCCAGCAGAATTTTCCCCAACAAGATTCGAGGCATCATCCAATCGGCGCGTTTCGCCACGCAGACTTCGTAATGCGGACAGGCGTCGACGGCGCGGCTCTCAGCTTCCAAGGCTTGCGCGAGGCTGAAGCGGAAGAGCTCATTGTCCGGGTGTCGATCCACCAGCGCTTGAAAATGGTCGGAGCGCGTTCCCATCGTTTCAGACCTCATCCACGTAAAATAAAACTCCGGTGGCGTTGTCCGGCCCGCCGCGGCGAACGGCCAGCGTGATCACTTCGCGCAACAAATCCTCGGGTTCCACCTCGAAGCTGAGGAAGTCGGCCAGTTCCTCGTCGCGGACCATGCGCGTGACGCCGTCCGTGCAAAACAAGTAGCGTTCACCCACCACCAGCGGCCGGGTGATGATGTCCACTTCCGGTGGCGTCGGCTGGCCGATGCAGCGGGTGAGGGCGTTGCGATTGGACTCGTGGTAATAAACGAAGTCGCCCTTGGCGCGGCGGAGCCGGGCTTCGTTTTCCACGGAATGGTCTTCGGTCACGCGACTGAATTCGCCGTTGTGCCAGACATAGCAGCGGGAATCACCGATGTGGGCGATTTTCAGGATGCTGTCTCGCACGCAACCAAACGTGAGCGTCGTGCCGATCCCAAGGGCGGGACTGAGCAAGAGACCGAGTTGGGCGACGGATTCATTCGCGTGCAGGACGATGCTCGTGAGATCCAAATCCTGATCGAGCGGCCAGAGATGAACGGCGGCCGCGACCTCGTCGACGGCCTGTTGGGCGGCTTCCGCACCATTCGGCAAACCACCGACCCCGTCCGCGATTCCAAACATCATGTCCTCGGTGCTGAACAGATACCGATCTTCATTTTTGCGGCGGACGCGACCGATATCAGTGAGCGCAGCAGCGCGGAGCGATGGCATGGGTGGAGGGCAGAAGTTAAGGATTCGCCCGTGGGGCGAAAGGATGAAATGCCCCGGTACGTGTTTCTTTGGTGAGTCTCGTGAACTCCTGCTTCGGCAGGCAATCGAGGAAGAGCCGTCCGTAGCTTTTCGCGAGCACTCGAGAGTCGAGGAGGGTTATCAGGCCTTGATCGGTCTGGGTGCGGATGAGTCGGCCGATGCCCTGCCGGAACTTGATCAACGCATCCGGCAATGTGAGTTCGTTGAAGGGATTCCTTCCCTGCTCGCGAATGTGATCACATTTCGCCTCGGTAATCGGATGCGTGGGGGGATCGAACGGCAGCCGGGTGATGATCACCTGCGCAAGGGCGTCACCTGGCACGTCCACCCCCGTCCAAAAGCTGTCGGTTCCAAACAGCACCGCGTTGCGCAGTTCGCGCATCTGATGAGCCAGCTCGGTGCGTGAAAGATCCGCGCCTTGCATCAGAAAGGGTCGGCCCGCCTCACGGAACTGAGGTTCGAGCGCCAGGGCAACGGCCCGCATATCCGAATAGCTCGTGAAGAGCACGAGCGAGCCGCCGTGCACGCGCCCGACGCAAAACGCGATGTAGTCGCCGAGCACCTCAAGCGCGAGTTTCGCCTCTTGCGGCGAAGGCAGCGGAACATCCGCCGCGACGTAGATGCGCATGTTGCGCTCGAAATCGAAGGGCGATTTCACGATCACGGCTCGCGCGTCGTCGGCTCCGATCCGGGCGGCGAGAGGGGCAATCTCCCCGCCCATCGCCAGCGTTGCGCTCGTGCAGACGACGCTCGTGCCGCAGCCAAACAGATGTTTTCGCAATTCGGGCGCGACGTCGATCGGTGCGCTCCGCAGCGAGACGATGGTTTGTTTTCGTCCGCCGCGCTCGGCCCAGTAGACGTGACCTTTGTCAGCGAGGTTCAGCCATTCGTTGATGCCGCCCTGCAGGCCCTTGATGCGCATTTTCTGCTCAAGGAGTTCGTCGCGCTCCCGTCCGTCTTCCAGGGTGTCGGCAATCCTGGCGAGCACCCGGGTCAACGCTTCGAACGGACCATCCAGCGTCGATTCGGCGGCACCCGGTTCACGCACGCGCACAATCGAGCGCTGCGCCAGCAAGGTATCGGCGAGAAAATCAAAGAAGAGCCGCGACGCGTCGAGCGCGTCCAGCACCAGTTGCTGCGCCTCCGCTCCGCCGAACTTCCGGAACAGCCCGCGTTTCGTCCGCGGATTGAAGAGATATTTCAGCGAGCGATCGACGCCGTAGCTGCTGAGGGAAAGACCAAAGTTATCGGTCGCGACTTCGGGTACCGTATGCGCTTCGTCGAGGACGATAAAGTCATCGGGGAACAGGACGCCGCGGGTGTCGGTCGAGGCGCCGTTGGCTTTGGCCCCCCCTGCGCTGATCAACGCGAACAGCAGCGCGTGGTTGACGATGACGACGTTCGCAAGACGCATGCGCGCGCGGGCCCGTTGATAGAAACATCTGTCGCCGTCGCAGTGCTTGCGCGAACACGAGGAAGAGTCGGCGTTGACCGCATCCCAGACCTCGGCGCGCGGCGGCGGCCGCAAGTCGTGGCGGATGCCGGTTTCAGTCGTGTCGGCCCAGGCCGCAATGCGTTGCAGTTCGTCGTAGTCGGCGTCGGCAAAGAGGCTCGCGCGATCGGCCAGCGCGTGACCGAGCCGGGTGGTGCACAGGTAATTCGATTTGCCGACCAGCACCGCGGATTTGAAGTTGGCGTAGGGCTTCAGCTCCGGCACCGAGTTGAAAAGTCGGCGGCAGAGGGGCAGATCCTTGGTTTCGATCTGCTCCTGGAGGGAGATCGTGTGGGTGGAAACGATCAGTTGCCGCGATTGATCCACGGCCTGGATGATGCCCGGAACGAGGTAGGCGAGAGATTTGCCGACGCCGGTGCCCGCTTCGAACAACAGGGGTGAGTCGTCTTTCATGGCCGCGGCGACGGCGCGCGCCATTTGGTCTTGTTGCGGCCGGTGATCGAGGTGCAACGCGTCCTGCAGCCACCCGCCTTCCGCGAAAATCCTGGCGGCAAGTTCGGGCGCGTGGCTCTGTGCCACCGGAGGCGCAGAGTGGGTATCGTCGCGAAGGCCGATCATCGGTGGGAGGGGATTGGGCAACGAATGGCCAGAAGAACGTGGGTGCAAATGAATTTGCGACGCGCGGGTTCGCCCACTCATTTGGCCGGGTGACGAACACCACCGGTAGCTGGGTTGAGGAGCTGGCGAATTTCCTTCGGGCGGAGCCGACCGTGAGCGCGTTACGCATCGATGCGGGTGCCCACAAGGTTTCGGTCGCGACGATCGGGAATGTCGACGTCAGCTTGCTGGAGGAAAAGCTCGCGGAAACCATCGCGGCGATCGAGGAAAGGCTGGCGGCAGCCGACGTGAAGCGCGCTCCGGCCGGATTCCGCGTCCGGCAGGATGGCGGCGTGGTGGTAATCGGGCGGGACACCTGTGTGACGGCCGAGACTTTCTGGAACTGGCGAGAGATGGAGTGGCCGGAGCTCAAAGCGGAGCCGACCCAGGCAGATCAGGAATGGAGGAAACTCGCGTGGTTCGCCGCGATCTGTGGGATCGCGGGGGTGGTGGGAACGCTGGCGGAGCAGTTCGCGCCTGGCGCACCGCTGCTTGCGAAAGGGTGTTTTCTCGTGGGAATCATTGCCGGGGGCTGGGACGCCGCGGTCGACACATGGCAAAATCTTAAAAAGCGCGAGATCGACATTCATTTCCTGATGATCGCGGTCGCGGTCGGGGCGATGTTCATCGGTGCATGGGGCGAGGCGTTGCTGCTCTTGTTTTTGTTTTCCGCTTCGGGCGCGATGGAAGAATACGCGCTCGATCGGACGCAGCGCGAAGTGAGCTCGCTGTTAAAGTCGTCGCCCAAGCACGCGACGATCGTGCTGGCCGACGGCAGTGAGCAGCAGATCGCGGTGGAGGAAATGCGGGTGGGGCAACGCGTGCGGGTGAAACCAGGCGAGGCTTTTTCGGCGGACGGCGTGGTGCTGAGCGGGAAGAGCGCGAGTGACGAATCAACGCTCACGGGCGAAGCGAACCCGGTGGAGAAAGCGACGGGAGATCAGGTCTTCAGCGGAACAATTAATTTATGGGGCGCGGTCGAGTTCGAAGTCGCGCGTCTGCCATCCGAGAGCACGTTGCAGAAAATCATCCGGCTGATTCAGACGGCGCAGAAGTTGAAGGCGCCCAGCGAGCGCTTCACCGACAAATTTGGCACGGGCTACACCTATGTGGTGATCGGAGGATCGTTCGCGATGTTTCTGCTTTGGTGGCTGGGCTTTCACCTGCCGGCGTTCACGAATACTCCGGAAACGCGTTCGGCTTTTTATCGCGCGATGACGCTGATGGTGGTGGCGAGCCCGTGTGCGCTGGTGCTCTCGATCCCCTCCGCGATTCTGGCGGCGATCGCGTGGGGTGCGCGGCATGGCGTGCTGTTTCGCGGTGGGGCCGCGATCGAGAAATTGGCGGATATCACCGCCGTTGCACTCGACAAGACCGGGACGCTCACGACGGGGGAGCTCAATGTCGTCGGCACGGAGAGTCTGCCGCCGGGCCGCGAACGCGAGGTGCTGGAGCTGGCCTATGCGCTCGAAGCGAAATCGCAGCATCCCATCGCGCGTGCGATCGTGCGACACGCCAAAGCACAGAAGGTGCGGCTGCTCGAAGCGGAGGAGTTTCAATCATTGACGGGACAAGGTCTGCGCGGACGCATCGGTGGGGCGACATTGTTGCTCGGCCGCCGCGAGCTGCTGGAGAGCGGTCCGCTGGCGAGCTGGGCGAAAAATCTCCCCGCG
>JBDSSU010000211.1:0-13806 GCA_039928635.1 Opitutaceae bacterium
GCCCCGTTGCAGAATCCAGCAGCGTGGCGTTCACGTTTACGATAATCCGAGTTAACGGCAGAAACGAAAATAGCTCCCGTGCCGTCCGTAACACGCAGCCGCAGACGTAATCCTGGTAGAGCTCAAAAAACCTTCCTTGCGGAAAGGGTTTCACGCTCAATTTTCCTGCGCGTGTGAGTGTTTTCGACTCTTGTGGCACGAGCTTCTCGCTCTCTACTTTCAAGTCGATGACGGCGGTGCGAGAATCGGGAAGTGACACCTCGAACTCGCAGCCCATTTCCTGCATCTCAGACAAGGGTTCCAACTCCTGCAAGGCACGGCGATACGCAGCCGTATCTCCGCGCACAATTGCCGTGCTCATACTATTCAGCTCCTGCCATTGTTCGAATTGCTGCTGATACAGCTTCAAAGCACCCTGATGGCTAACGTGATCCCGCTGCTTTGCATCGGCGATGTGCTGTTCAAGGTCCGCCCGGAGTTTTGGTTCCTTTCCGAAGATACGCTGCCAGAAGTTCGGTTTGAACGTGTCACGTTCACGCACCGCGGCGTCCTCCCACCGACTCATCTTCGACGGCGCGACGGGCGAGGGCTGAGTACTAATTTCTTCCCAATCCATGCCGTCGCCCACGCTGTGATGGATGGAGGTGAGTTGAGCGAGGCGGTCCGCGAACTCCTCAGCTTCCGCGGCCGCATGCTCCATCTCGTTGATCTTGGACTGTAGTTTTTCGGCACGAGCGTAAGCTCGCCGCCGGCGCTCTTCGTTCCGTGCCGCCCGTCGCTGCGCGGCTCCCACTTCTCGCAAGACTCCTCGTAGTGTCATGGTGTGTAACTCGAATTTCCTTCCGGTCGGCTGATCGCATCTGCGAGGACGGCCTTCAGCTTCGCCATCTCGCCGTCGGCGTCGTGCCACCAATCGGTCGACCAGATCCGATGTAGCTTCCAACCGAGTCCCTCGAGGATGAGTTGTCTCAGCTTATCGCGATCCCGAGCGGTCGCTGCACGGTGATAGGTAGCGCCGTCGCATTCGACACCGAGCATGTATCGTCCCGGCGCTTTCGGGTCGGTGATACCAAGGTCAATTCGGTACCCCGAGCAGCCCACTTGGTGGTGCACCTCATATCCTGCAGCTTTAATTTTGGCGGCGACCAAACGTTCGAACTCCGAATCAGCGTCCGCCTCCGCTGAGGCCGATGTCGCTGCCGCGAGCGCTTTCGGGCCGCGGTCGGCATAGTCGAGGAAGTATTTCAAATCTCGAACACCACGCGCGCGCGTGCGCGTAAGATCGATCTGTTCACTCCGAAGACCGCTGAAAACAAGCACCTCATGTTTGGCGCGGGTGATTGCTACGTTTAGTCGACGTTCTCCGCCGTCGCGATTGAGGGGGCCGAAGTTCATCGAAACGCGTCCGGTTTCATCAGGACCATAACAAATCGAGAAGAGAATTACGTCCCGCTCGTCGCCCTGGACACTCTCCAGATTCTTCACGATCAGGGGTTCGCCTTCAACCGGAGGCTCGTCGCCGAAATGGACCTCTATCTCCGGGTGTTCACGGCGCTTTTGATCGAGTAGGTCTTCGACCAACTTCTGCTGTGCCTGGCTGAAGGTTACCACGCCGTAGGAATGCCGCGGACCCTTCGGGTTGCGGAGCCGAGCGACAAGATCGTCGACCAGGGCGACCGCTTCACCGCGATTGGTCCGCGACTTTCCCTTGTCGTAACGCGCCTCGGGAAGGTGCTTGAAGCGCACCCCGCCGAGCGCCGTCTCCGGCGATGGAAACGTCAGCAGATCGTTCTCGTAATACTGGCGATTGCTAAACGCGATCAAGCCCTCGTGCCGGCTGCGGTAGTGCCACTGCAGTCGCTTGTGCCGAACCCCATTCGTCATGAGTTCGTCGAGGATACTCTCGAGGTCCTTATGCTCTTCGGGCGTCAGATCGTCTTCGTCGTCGCTGCTACTGTTAAAGAAGTTCGTCGGTGGAAGCTGTTTCGGATCGCCCACGACAATCAGTTGTTTTCCTCGCGCGATGGCGCCGATCGCATCCCACACCGGGATCTGCGACGCTTCATCGAAAATCACGACGTCGAAATTTGCGTGGGACGGCTCGAGGTATTGCGCGACTGAAAGCGGACTCATGAGCACACACGGCTTCAGCCGCGGCAGCAACGTGGGCATGCTCCCAAGGAGTCGACGCACGGGGATGTGCCGTGTCTTCTTCGCAATCTCGCGCCGTAACAGACCGATCTCGGCCTTGGGAATATCGTCCCGGACCTGATCGCGCGGAATGCCCGTGGCCAGTCGACTTTGGATCAGCTCACGCGTGAGCGTGGCGATTTTCTGGTCGATGTGGCGGAATCGCTCGATGCGCTCGTTATGCTCGCGCCCAAAAAATTCCCGTAGGATAACATCGTTCTCGATTGTGGCGAACAGCAGAGCGCGACGGAAGCTGCGCTCGAACAAGGCGGGAATATCCATCGCGTGTCCCTCCGCTGACTCCAGCTTCGCGATGACGGAGCCCAGACCCGAATCCACACTCTGCTGCCGCACCTTTTGCCACGAGCACCATTCGCGAATTTTTGGCCACGCGGCGGGGAGTTTTTCCGTTAGTGCCAATACGGCGGCAAGGTGATCTGGCGCCGAATCGAGCGATTCGCGACGCAGACGCACTTCGGCCGCGAGAGCGTCGAACGCCGCAAGGAAAGCAGTCTGCGTTTCCCGAAAGCGAGCGAGCCGACTGCCAATTGCGGTTCCCACGGCGTAGATAGTCGGACCTTCGCTGAAGAGAGTTGCGAGAAGCTGGCGAGCTTGCCCGAGCCACGCGAGGTCATCACCCGCGCAAGCGAGCAGCCGGGCGTGAAGCAATTCTCCCCAAGCATGAGCTTCCACGATCCCATCGGCCGTGGGTTCACCTTTAGCCCACAGGGCGCCGAGGCAGGTCTGCGCGGTGACAGCCGAGGACGTGAGTTCCGCGTTAATGGCGCGCAGGCGAGGAGCCGTTTGCAGGAAATGCTCAAACGCGGAGGCAACGACTGGGAGGTGATCCGCCGCTGTGTCCAACGATGCGCGATGCAGGGCCGACGCCGTTACTAACGGCTCATAGGCTTCAGTGAATTTTGCGACGCCTTGAGTATAGTGATCGAGCAGATGCCCGACTGCGGTGCCCGGACCGTAGCTGGCCGGTCCTTGTTGGAAAAGCCCGCCGATTAGATCGCGCACAAGCGTCAGCCACTCGGTATCGTCGCCCACGACGATCGTGATTTGCTCGTGGAGCGTTCCGCCCCAGATGCGGATTTGACCGAGTGCTGCTGCGTCCGGCTCACCTTTCGCCCAAGCCGCCCCAAGTAACGCTTCACCCTTGGCAGCCGACGACGCAAAATCGTTATTGATGGCCCGAAGGCGCAGGGAGGCGGCAAGCACACCACCAAGCACTGCCACATCAGGCCGGACCATATCCGGACGTGCCGTGCGAAGGTGCCGACGCACCGCACCGATGCGAAGCCACTTGGGCAGAAACCATGATTTTTGCGCGGCGAGCCATTTGCGATTTAGCAACTCGAGATCGAGAGCAAGCAGCTTGCCCTCATCATATCCGATGAGTTGGCGACGCAGCTCCGCCCGTTCACGCGCCAGCGCGATCCAGCGATCCAATTCGCCTACCCACTCATGCCACGGGGTGCGTGCGAAAGCCGCGCCGACCGGATGGGGCACAAGCAGACTGTCCGCCAAAGTCTTCCAGTTTGTGAGCTCACGCCGCGAGATGGTGGGGCGCGGAGCGTGAAGCCACTTCGCCAAAGCGCGGGATGCTTCCGCCGCGTTTTTGATCAGGACACCCAGCGCACGGCTTTCGTCGAAAATGCGGTCGGCGTCGTTGCTCGACCGTACTTCAAACGCCATGGCCACAACACCTGGAGCCTGCGGCTCCTGCAGCCTCGCCAATTTTCCGCGGAGTTCCGAACGCTCACCTACGAGTGAAGACCATACTCGGAGATCGGCGGACAGCACGTTCCACGGTGTGGTGGCAAAGCCGGGACCGACCGGCTGCGGCGCGAGCAGGCTTTCCACCAGGGCTACAAGATTCGCCAGAGCGCCACGCGACGTGGCACTAGCGGAACAACGCAGCCACTCCCGCAGGTCGCCGGCCGCTTCGATTGCATTCCGCGTAATCGCGCCAAGCGTCCGCACCCAGTCGATGGTTCGCTCGGCCCAAGCCGGCGACCATTCTTCGCACGCGAGTAGAGCAAGCGGATGATCAGTCATTGGAATGAGCGAACGCGAACGCTCCTGAATCAATCGCGAGAGATCGCGGGCGCGATCAAGCCGTTCGGCGGAGGTCTCGATGAGTTTATTCCAAGTATCGAGACGGACAGTCGCATCGTCTTTCCGAGGCAGCAGATAGTCAAAGCAGTGATGGGCGCTCAGGCCGCAAGGGTGTGATCGATGGAGCGCACGCGTATATTTATTAAGCGCCGCCCGTAACCGCTCTAGCTCCACTGCCTGATGCTCCCAATCCGGAGCGCCCTTGTCGCTGATGAATTTTAAGCAGCGGTCGAATTGGGCGAGCACATCAGCCTTGCCGATCTTGTTCGAATGGAGTTCGAGGCAGAAGGGTTCCAAGCCGTCTTCCTTCAAGCGACGATGGACTACGTCGAGCGCCGCGCGTTTTTCCGCAACAAAGAGGACGCGCTTACCGTGAGCGAGACAGTGCGCGATGATGTTGGTGATCGTCTGTGACTTTCCTGTGCCCGGCGGACCTTCGAGCACGAAGTCGTGTCCGGCTGCTGCCGCCATTACCGCGGCGAGCTGCGATGAGTCGGCGCTGCGGGGGCAGAAGATGTCTCGCGGATGAAATTGGTCATCCAAGTGTGGCGGCCGGATATCATCCGAGTGATTCGGATACTGCGCGCCGGCTTCATGGACTAGATGATGGACAACGCGATTGCGCGTGAGGTGATCCAGCCGGTCCGCGAGATCCTTCCACAGGAGAAATTTTGTGAACGAGAATTGCCCGAGCCATACATCCGTTTTCACTTCCCAGCCGGGCAAGTCGCGCACCGCGTCTCGAAAAAGTTGAAAGACACGGCCGACGTCCACGCCGTTCGCATCCTCCGGCAGCGGGTCGAGACCCGGGATGTCTTTCTGAAAATGCTGACGTAGCATTTCCATGAGCGTCACGTTGAGCCGGCTTTCTTCATCGATGCGGCGAAGAGAGAAACCTTCGAGGACTGATTTCCGCTTGAGCTCGACGGGCACGAGTAAAAGCGGCGCACGGAGCACACGGTCGCTGTGTTCGGTCTCGCGCCATTCGAGGAGGCCTACGGCCGCGAAAAGGGTGTTGGTTCCATTTTCGTCCAATGCGACGCGTGCCGCACGGTAGAGCTCGGTAAGGCGCCGCGCGTGCTCCGGCTCGTCGAGCCCGGTGCGGAGCCTTCCGTGCTTCAGCTCATCGCGGAGATGATCGGACAGCGCGTCCGTTCTCTGCTGTTTGGTATAGGTCGCGGCGTGACGAGGGTCGTCCTCCGACATGAGCTTCGGCTTAGGTTGGAGCGAAAGCTCACGTTCAGCCGCAAGCTCATCTTCCACGTGCTCGGAGGAAGCGGAAAGAATCCGAATCGTAGACTTGGTCTCCTTAAAATTCAGGAGCCGGTTACGAAGGCTCAGGTCGAGAAGTCGACTCTTCCACTGGTCAATCCGGCCGGCCGACTTCGCTGCGCCGTTGGAGGCTGGCGCGAGCGGATCGACAAACTCGCGATCTCCAATACCCGTGGCTGACGCTAACTTGGTGGCACCTCCGGGCACAGCAGCGGCAGGCCCTTGCCCGAGAATAGGCAACGGGTGAATCCGCGAAAGACGAGCGCGCCTAACATCGAGCGTTAGCCGGAACACCAGATCGGTTTGAAGATGAGGCGCGGCGAGCAGTTCTGCGTCACGCAGCGTGCCTGGCGACTCACTGGCGACCAGGGTGGTCTCAAAAACGGTGACCAACGAATCCGTCGCGAGCTTACGCAGTTGCTGAAGGCTGTCGTCACAAGGTTCGGCCTGCGTGCGCTCTTCCATCCAGCAACCCGCGTAAGCATGACCCTCGTGCATGAGGACGAGCGGGTGCAATCCCACCTGCTCGCAACACGCAGCAAACAGAAGGACAAGATCCAGACAGGTGCCGAAGCGCTGATTGAGGATATCGGACGGGAAGCGGACTTTTTGCCCGGTTTTCTCAAAACTGGCCGGTGGGCTGATATAGCGAATGCCGAGTTCGGCGATTGCTTTGTAGATCGCGGCAACCTGCTCCCATGCCCGTTTTCGATTCTTGTCCTGATATCCGTTGAACGCGGACCGCCCAGTATGCTCGCGGAGGATTTCCGAAGCGCGCCCCAAGATGGTCATCACCGCAGGATCATTGGGCAGAATGAACGCCGCCAGAATTTCCGGCAGGGAGACTAGTCCGCACCACTCATTGTGGGCGAGAAGCGAGATCGGCTCCGAGCGCGAACAGATGATGGCCTCGCTCTCTACCACTTCGACCTTGAGCCAGCCGGAAATTTTCTCTTTTAGCTCGGCGAGGAAGTCGTGAGTCAACCTGAGGTCGATTGGCGCGACGCGATGTTCACCACCTGGCTGGAGACTTTGCAACCGTAGCTCCAACGAAGTAGCAAACGCTGGCTCAGTGGTTACACGAATAGTAAGATCCTTGCGCGGCGTGGCGTCGTTCTGAAAGCGCAACTCCTTCACCACCGGAATCGCGTTCTGCTGGAATGCGTAGTTGATCGCGGGGTCAAAAGTGACCGCGACCGACAAAGAAACGGCGGCGGGCTCGGCTGGTGCAGTGCTCATGCTTTGGGTTTGTTGGCGCAAGGCAGTTTCTTTGTGTTCGTTCGAGATCATAGATGGTCTTCGGACTACTACGGAGCGGCTGCGCCTTCGATCGTGGCTTCGTTGAAGCTCATGGCGCTGGCGCTGCGGCAGGCGCAGCAGCTGGAGGTGCCTCTGCGGCCACGCTCGATCTCGGCTCTTCGACATATGCGTCCCCCATCATCATCTTGTAGTGCTCGATGTGGCGCGCCTTGACGAAGATATCTCTGAAGACTTTGAGGTATTTATCGACCGTTGAGTCGTCGATTGAGAAGTGGATGTCATCGTGAGCATAGTGCGAACCATCGTGCACCCATGAACAAAGGGATCTGCAGATAATTTTCTCTTTGCCGTCGAACATTGCACACAGAGCATCCAATTCGAGACCGCCGAGGATCTTGAAATAGTTCTCCAAGATCCGCCGCAGCGTGTTTTGGATAGCAAGATTCGAGCGCTCGGCCTTCCGCACTTCAGCCCAAAGCAACTCGTATGACGTCTTGATCGGGTTCGTGGTCTGCGCAATCAGTTTTGATACAAGTCCCGGCTTTTTGACGATCCAGAATGTCTCTTCGCTCAACATGCCATTGCTTGGCCGCCTCCGGTTATACGTGACCTCCTTGTGGAAATACACATTGTGCGTAAGCACGAAGATTTGCTTGATGTGACCCGTCCCTGGTGACCGAACTTCGTCGAACAACCCTTTGATGAGGCTTCCGACGATAAACAGGATGTCGCTGTCGAGACTCGAGACTGGGTCGTCAAACACAACGACCCGGTCCGCTGTCATGCCACTGTCCGCTATACTGCCTTTAAGCAGGTGGTAGAAGTAGAGGAATGTGACGAAGGTCTTCTCGCCTTCACTCAGGGTCGCCTTCGCATCTGAGCCATCAGAACGGATTAATTTGTAGGACTTGCCACTCGAAGTTTTAGCGAGCGAAAAGCTCTGAAAACCGAAGGACATGAGCAGCGCATTGATCGCGTCGATCGTCGGCTGCACGCTCGTCGTCTGCTTTTCGAGTTCGCGCAGCTCGCCAGCCTTCTTGGTTTTCTCCGTCGCCGCGGCCGCGATCTGCTTGTTCATCGCAGCAATCGCTTTATCCAGGCCTTCCCGCGTGGCCTTGTATGCGGCCAGATCGGTTTTGATTTCCTCCAGCACATACTTCCAAACGTGCGATGTCAGCGCGCTGCGCTCTTGGGCGAGATTCGCGACCATCTTGTTATGGTCAGCCACAAGAACATTGGCGGAATCAATCAAGCCCTTGATTGCCGCGACTACGTTGCCCAAGGGTTCTAGTTCAACAACCTGACTTGCCTCCTTCTTTTTTCCAGCAAGCCGCTGGACGTTGATCGTCACCTTGGAGTCGAGCAGTTCCTTTTCTGCTTTAAGCTTTTCGACATCCAGAAACCGGGACGGCGAAACGATGATCGACGCGATTTGCTGCTGTAGCCGGGCGGCGTCCGTCGAATAGTTGGAGGTGAGGTTGTCGATAGCGTTGCTGTCTGTCACAAACGTCTCATCGAAATACTCATTGAGACTCTGAGCGAAGGCCTCTGTCGTGCTCTGCTGACAAAATGGACAGATGCTGCCGTTCTCATCATAGAACGCTCTGCCTTCACGGACCCAATCGCTGTTTCCCAGTTTCCTGATCATCGCAGCGATATCAACGTCATCCTTGCCGATGACCCGCTTCTTTAGAATTGGGTTGGATTCGTGGTCGATAAGCTTGGCCATTTCGACCGCAGGAATGGCCAGCTCAATTGTCGGCGTTGGGCCGAAAATTGATTCCGCCTTCTTCTCAAGCTCCGCCAACGGCAGGAGTTCAGCAGTGTTTTTCACCAACTCCTCAACGACCTTTGCTTTGAATTTTTCCGCGTTGCCTCGATATCCCTCAAACGCGCCTTGCAGTTTGGCATCGTATTTTTGCTTCTGCGCCCAGCACTTGGTTTTTAATCCTGTTTCAAGTGTCGCCAACTCGCCTTTTTTTCCGCCTGTTCCATCCGCGCCCTGTAGGGCCTCGTTTAGGCCTTCGATTTTCTTGGTGAGCCCGTCGAGTTCGTCTTTCGTGGTCGCGATCTTGGCGAGCGTATCGACCTGCTTTTCACCCAGCGTAAATACGCCTTTTAGCTCCATCGATTGAGTGAAGTTACGCTCAACGAAATCGCAGTTATAGATCATCGTCTGTAGCTTCGTTCCCGCCTTCCACGCCACCTTGCATGTCGGAAAACTAATTTCATCGGCAATCACGCGGCTAACCGTGGTTTTGCCTGTGCCGTTCGAACCGAACAGAAAATTGAATTTAGACAGCCCGACTAGCGTTTCCGGTGTGGGCGCATAGGTCGCAACTTCGGCAATGGTGATGGATTCAATCATGGTGAGGGATAATCGAGATCGATTGCCCGATGCCGCGGTAACGCTCCGGATGGCAGGTAAGGATCAGAATTTGCAGGCGCGACGCGTGCGCGCCGAGGACGTCGAGGATGCGTTCTTGCCGGACACGGTCGGTATTCACCAACACGTCATCCAAGATCAGCACCTGCGGCTCGGCGGTTGCGAGTTCTTGAGCTACCGCGATGCGGAGGCACAGCAGGAGCTGCTCTTTCGCCCCTTGTGAGAGCAGGTCGAACGCATGACTCTCCGCGCGCGTTCGACCGATACCGGCGATCTGGAGGTGTTCGTCGAGGAAGACTTCGCGGGCGCGATCGCCGGTGAGCTCGGCAAACGCGGCGGTGAGGCGCTGCTCCAGCGGCGTGAGCACGGCTCGCGTGGCGGCTTGTTTCCGGTGCTCGATTAAATTGTGCGCGATACGCGCTGCCCAGCCTTTCGTGCGCGCGGCGTCACGGCGCAGGGTCGCTTCCACTTTCTTTTCCTCGAGCTCCGTCTCCCGCGAGTAGATGCCCTGCCCGCCGAGGATTTCCAGCGCGCCGCGGGCGTTGTCGCGTTCGCTGCGTGACACCTGAAGCTCGTTCGCGAGTTGTTGGAGTGCGGTCGCTGCGCGTTTGTTGCGCTCGGGGAGTTTTTCGAAGTCGGGCGGAAGGCTGGCCCTGACGGCCACGACTCGCGCCTCGGCCTGCGTGAACTCCACTTGGGCTCGCGCCTTCGCCTTTTCCACGCCTTCGGCATAACGCGCTGACAAATCGGCGGCCTGGCTTTCAAGCGTGCGCAAACGAGTCCGGTGTTCTCCCTCAGCCGCTGTAAGCTTCTGCAGGGTCTCGGTCGCATCGCGCTCTTCGGTGCGCAATTGGGCGAGGGTTTTGTCGAACGTCTTCAGATTCTTTTCCGCCGCCGGGATCGCGGCCGCACGTTGGGCCTCGTCGGCTTCCAGCTCACTGGAGCTGCGGTCCCAGTCGGCGACGCTCGGCACCAGTGTGGCGGTAAGTGCCTGGACCCGGTTGGCGGCGCTGGTTGCCGCGGAGCGCAGCGCTTCGGGCGTCTCGTAATCGCCCAACAGTTCAGCGCACGCGGCCTCGGCCGCTTTGATTTGGACGTCGATTTCTTTCCGCCTGGCGAGCGTTTCGCGGGCGGCCTCGAGCGAGGACACCTCCGCCTCCTCCAACGTCGCTTTCAGCCGGGCTTCCGATTCGCCCAGCTCCTGCGCGACGTTCTGCGCCTCCGAGGCACCCGACCGGATCGTGATGCGGCCCCACCCCGTGAGAGTGAGATCGAGAGATTGGGGCTTGTGGAGGCGGGTCACTTCCCCGGCTGGCAGCGATTGCTGATCACGGGTGCGACCGTCATCTATCTCCGCTGAAGACGCGCGGTCCGGCTTCAACTCCACCGTCAACCCCAGCGCTTGGAGCTGCGCCCTCTGGGTGCGGATTGCATCCGTGAGTTCCTCGAGCTTCTTTACTTTGGCGGCAGTGATGGCGGGGAGTTTCGCTTTGCTCGCTACCAGCCCGGCAAGGTGCGCCGAAGCCTGATCGATTTTCGCATGCTGCTTCTCGAGCAGTTTCGCGTCGGCGGAAAGCTGACGCAGCCGCAGCAGACTTTGCAGCCGCAGCAGCTCGGTGCGAAGCGTGCTGAGCTGCGCTTCATGCTGCGGTCGCGCCGCTTGTTGCTGATCCAGTTTCGCGCGAGCGGCGGCGACGCTAACCTCGGCCGTTTTGGCCGCGCCCTCGGCTTTCGCGAGCGCATCCCTCGTCTGGATTACATCAATGCTTCGCTGCGCGAGCAGCGCGACGTCGGCCACGACCGCGTTAAGTTTTTCCTGCGCGGCTTTATACTCAACCTCACGCGTTTCCAATTCCCCGCGGAGCTTCTCGGCCGCGAACGCCTGCTCGCCGAGCGCTTTCGTCTGCACTTCACGATCGGCGTGCTCCTTTTCCAACTGCGCAACCGCAGCAAGTGCGCGTTGGTAACGCTGGTGGGCCGAATCGAGATTGGCACGCGTGGCGCGAAGCGTCGCCAGTTCCGCCTCGATGGCGGCGAGTTCGTCTTCTGCGAGTCGCAACGGACCGCCGGCCTTCGGCTGTCCACTGCCAGTCACGATCGCGTCCGCGACCGCCGCGAGCCGAGAGCGCAGTTGCTCGATCACCGGATCGAGATCGACGCGCGCGAGCCGGGCGCGAATTTGCTGCCCGACCGCCTCGTCTTCGAGCTTTGGCCATTCGCAGGGCTCACCTTGGCGAGCCCAGAGGAAACCAAGAAAGCCCCAGTGCTCCGGCTTGGTTGCACCGCGACCCGGCAGTGACGAGTGCAGCAGATCCTGCATGCGTTGATCGGCGGCGTCGGCTTCCGCGATAGGCTGCCAGGCGCCTCCCTGCCATTGCTGAAGGAGACTGCGCGGCGATTGCAGAAACGTCTTCTCGATTCGGTAGCGCCCCGCGCGAGTTTCAAATTCAACGACGACACGCGGCGCGAGATCGGTGCCGGCAGGCTGGAGCGATTTCAGTTCCTCGCCCTTCGTCGTGTGCTTGTCGAACAGCGCGCGAGCCGCAGCGCGCAACGACGTTGATTTTCCCGTTTCGTTCGGTGCGCAGAGCAGGTTGAGACCCGAAGCAAAGGGTCCAAGCCGGACGGTGCCTCGAAATGGGCCGACGTGCGTGAGCTCGATCGCGTGGAGAATCACGGTGCCACCTCCTGTAGCGTCTGGAGCAGCATTTGCCGGAGCTGCGAGAAGAACTCCGGCGTAAGGTTCGCGAGATCGATTTTAGAGGGCGAAAGCAGCGCCTGGATTTCCGCGAGGGATAGTGCCGGCTGCGTAACTCCAGGGCCGGCGACTTCCGAGGGAGCCACGAGCGCGGAGCGCGTTTCACCGGTGGCGAGGGACTCCAAGCGATCGATGTCGGCCAGCGTTTGCGCGAGAATGGGGTGGCGCGATTGCACGTCGGCAAGCTCGGCGGTGCTCAGCGCTATGCGAGTGCGATCGACGATTTGGCCGACGAGAAACGGCGCCAGCGCCGACTCAACCCACGCCCGCGTCTCGGCCACTGATTTCGGGGAAGCCGTCCCGGTAAACGTCACCCGCACCACGGCGCGTTCGGCTTGGCGACGAAGGTCGGTGAGCGCGGTCTCGAGCGATGCGCGTGAGGCTTCGGGCGACAAGAAATCAAAAGCGAGCGATCGCCACGTGAGCGTGTTCACGCCCAGCGGTTTCACATGGGGCGGCTGTCCGCGGCCGGGAATCTCCACGAGCGCGACATGCCCGTTCGCGTCGTTAGCGAAGCGATCTGGCTCGGGTGTGCCAGGCATTACGACGCGGCCGCCATCGGTGTCTGCGAGCCAGTTGTGCCAGTGCCCGATTGCGAGGTAGTCCAGGCCCGCCCGAGAAGCCGCGTTCAGGGCGATCGGGAAATCGTTCGGCTGGTGCTTTGCTTCGATCGCGAGAGCCCCGTGCGTGAGACCAATCTTGATCGCGTCAGCCGGAAGGGAAGCCGCCTGCGCAACGAAACGCAGGCTCGGATCGATGGTGGACAGCTTTTGCTGCAATGGCGACGCGAGCAGCAAGGCGCCGCCGAGGTCGATCACTCCTGGCTCATGCAGAACCCTGACGTTCGCAGGCGCGGCCAAAAATGCTTTTCGCTGCCAGACCGAATCGGGACCTGTGAACGGATCGTGATTTCCGGGGAGGATGAAGATCGGGACGGAGGCATGCTCACGAAATAATTCGAGCACGGCGGACACCAGCGCGTCGTCGACCTGATTGTCTTCGAAAAGATCGCCCGCGATGAGGAACGCGTCCACCCCATGTTCACGCGCAAGCCCAAGAGCACGCCGTAACGTCACGATACGCGCCTCACGCAATCGAGGTCCGCGCATGCCGAACTGGCTAAAACGTGCGCCAAGTTGCCAGTCGGCAGAATGGATGAATCGAAACATGGGGTTCAGCAGAAAAGCGAACGCGAACCGTTGCGCGCTCGGCTAAAAGCCAACCACACGTCGTATCGGGTGAACTAAGCTGCCAACGTGAAGCTCTTCGGCTGGAATAAAAAGCTGGATGCGCCGAGGTGGCGCGGGACAAGCCGAACCTACGTGCATACAACGCACTGACAAGGCTTCAGTGTCCGCCTAAGTAATTCCCGGCCGAGTAGTGCAACTCCCCGCCCACTGTTTCGAACTCAACCTCGGCAGCTCAGACCAATCGCGCATCAATCCGACTCATCTGTGGCCAGCGCTAGACTGGGGCGGCATTGCTCTGGTCGCAATCCACCGGTGATCCCAAACACCCATGAACTTCAGGCAACGTGTTGCCAGTGGACGTTGCCAGTGAAGGCCTAAAATTTCGTAACTACCTCACTATTAAAATGGGGCGGCCAACGGGACTCGAACCCGCGACCCCAAGATTCACAATCTTGTGCTCTAACCAACTGAGCTATGACCGCCGTAAGGGTCGGAAAAATTCGCGGGCGACTCCGGCACTGTCAACCCACTAGTTCGACCGTTTTAGTCCTCGCACTCCCTGCCTTCTTTCCTTCCGACGATTTGGCGTTTGCCGTTGCGCCGACAACGATGCTTCGCAGCTTTCT
>JBDSSU010000212.1:0-13531 GCA_039928635.1 Opitutaceae bacterium
CTGCGGGACGGAGGTATCACGGCGATGGAGCTTACGTTTCGTTCATCGGCCGCCGCGGAAACAATCCGACGGATTTGTGAGGAAGTTCTTGGGGTTTCTATTGATCCCGGTTCGTTGCTCGACGCCGGGCGCAAGCGGATGATGTCCTTGTCGCGGCCGTGTTTCTTCGCGAGCCATTCGAGATAAAACCACTCCTCGCCTTTGTTGGCCATGATGACGCCGCCGAGCGTCGGGTTGCGGCGAATGAGCGCGGCCATGAGACCGTTCATGCCCGAAGTTTTGCCGGAACCGGTGTCACCTCAGAAGAAAAAATGCCGGTTCGCCTTGTCGCGCGTCCAGCGGAAACCGGCGAACGCGAGCACGACTTGCCACCGATCCGCGACGATCTTCCCGGCCGGATCGCGCACATACCGGCGTCAGAATCGGCATCCGACCTCGGGCGAGCCGCTGACGCCGCGAGACCATGCTAACCGCGTCGCGTTCTTCGATATTCAATTGTCCGCGCCAAAAGACGTGAGCGTGCTGGCAATGGTTGGCGGCGATGTGCGGGTGCGCGAAGCGTTCGTGGAGTCGGTCAAAATCGCACTGGCCGAAATGGAGCGTTTCGCGGCCGTGCGCGAGCGGCGTGGAAACGCGGCGATGAGCGAAGAAATCCGACTGACCGGAAACTTTGTCGGTGCGCTCTTCGTTCACGATACGAGCCGCGATCTCGACCCTCAGCTTCATGGGCATGCGGTGGCCCAGCCAGCGCGATACGGTTGGAATATCCACCTGCGACTCGATGCACATTGTGGCGAACAAGTGTCTGAAATCGTGGTGCGTGATCCTTGCCACGCCGGTTGTCTCGCATGCCTTGTCGATCGTTTTTTGGCACTCTGACAACCGGAAGATCGGGTCAGTTGGCGCGAGGAACGGTTTACCGTCCTCGCTAAACTTCGCCGCCGCTTTTCGTCGCTCCCTAATATTCTTAAGCAGCACTTCGAGTTCGGGAAAAAGCGGGAGCACGCGATCCGAGGTCTCAGATTTCTCGCCCTTCACCTGCACGAGCTTCTTTTTCCAATCGATCGACTGCCAGGAGAGCGCACCCGCTTCAGCGATCCGGCATCCGGAGTAGGAGAGGGCCCTGCAAAAATCTGCGGCCTCTTTTCCCCAGCCCCCGCGGGCGCCGTTGTGTTCCATCGCATCAAACATCCGGTGCACGTCTGCCATGCCTGGCAGCGTTAATTTCTTTCGCGTGATCTTCTTTTTCAACCGGCCCTCCGTGTTCGACCGGACGACCACTGGGTTTGAATGGATTGCGCCGCGTTCCACGGCGACGTCTAACACTCGCCGCAACGTGTCGACCGCGCGATTGACGCTCGTTGCAGAATTCCCCCGGATCGCGCGTTTCGCGCCCGGTGCGGTGAAGTTCGTGCCGTCCGCCTTGAACCGGTTGGCCCAATCTGTGATCGCCATGTGGGTGACCTGGGATGGTTTCATTGCCTCGAGCCCCGGCCAAGTCTTCCTGACCTTTTTAAGGGCAACCAGCCGGGCAGAGATTGAAGCGGGTTTCAGTTCGGCGTTGGCCTTCGCCCGCTCCTCGTAAATTCGCATCAGGTCCCCAACCGTTCCGGCGCCCGACGCGACGGCGACGTGGCTGCCCCGTAGCCCGCTCGATCTTGCTGGCCTCGTCATTGAGGCGCAGTTTCGCGACGGTGAAAACGTCCGTGTCGAGCTTGCGCCAAATTTGTTTGCCAGCGATTTTCCACCGCCCGTAATAACGGCCGGACGTCCGGTTTCGAAGTAGCGACTGGACAGACGTTCTTTCCCACACCGAAGTTTTTGTGCTCATGATTTCTATTCCTATCTCCTGATAAAGCTAGGGCGTCGAAAATCGGTGTAGAAGACGAGGTGGGTGAAAAACGTAAGCGATTGTTAAAGATGGTTAAGCCAGAGTAGCTCAGTGGTAGAGCAGAGGACTCATAAGCCTTTGGTCGGCGGTTCAATCCCGCCCTCTGGCACCATCTCGTCGAGTAATTCACCTCTCCGGGTTTGTCGCATCCGACCGCCATTGGTCGTGGGATGATACCAGACGGTGCACGGGCCCGGCGCCAAGAAGGCTTTTACCCCGTAGGAAAGAAACCTTTAGCTCCGCACCCCGGACCTTCACCACGTGCTTCGGATCAGTCATCGCCCGCCACACCAAGTTCGCGCGGTGCATCGAAGACGCGGGAGATCACGATCCCGCGATCGGAGCTGTCGCGGTTCGGATCAGTTTGGGTGGCCAGGGCTTTTCAGGTGGAAACACGTTGGGCGAGATGCGCCGCGAGGCGGTCGAAGTTTTCTTCGTTCGCACCGACCAGGAAATCTTTAAGCCGATGAAACTCTTCGGCCGAGGCGAAGCGCATCCGCCAGGTGAGCGCGGTTTTTCCCGAGCGATCGACGAAGGTCATCGTCGTTCGAAACCGGTGCGTCGTCGCATCGAGATGCTCAAACACGATCCGCGCAGGCGCCTCAACGACGGTGAATTCATTCTCGTTGGGATAGTCGGTGCCGTTGGGGGCGTGCATCACGAAGCGCCACCGGCCTCGTGGGTTCAGGTTGAACTCCTGGAACGTGTTCTTGAAACCTTTCGGCCCCCACCACCGCGCCAGTTGTTGGGGATCGCTGAAGCATTCGAAGACGGTCTCGCGAGGAGCGTCGAAGATGCGCGTAGTGACGATCTCGAAATCGGGTGGAAATTCGACAGGTGAGATACTGGACATGGGAACGGTTTGGTTTCGAACCGGAGAGGAGATCGGACGTGGGGTGCGTGGACTTGCCGTCTCCGTGAAAACCGCGAAGACGGGTGCAAGGAGGAGGTTACTTTGCGGCGGCTTTGGCGCGCGGCTTGGGCTGGAGGCCGATCGCCTTTTTTTCAGTGCCCGGCGCTTTCTGCAGCCCGGTAAGCAAGGCCGCGAGTTTCTCGAGGCATTCCGTCCAGCCGCCTTGATGACCTTGGGACGAATCCGCCGATTCGAAACCCGTCTGCTCCATGACCATCTTGGTTTTCTTTCCCACGTCGCTGAAGCGAACGGTCACGAGGGTTTCCGTTTCGCGTGTGCCGCCTTCACTTTCCCACGCGTGGGTGAAGACCAGCAGCTTGTTGGGGACGATCTCGCGATAAACTCCGCTTAACCAGAGCTTCCCGGTCTGCTCCGAAACCATGCAGGCGCGCCACTGGCCGCCGGGGCGAAGATCGCCTTTCGAAACCGGAATGGTGAAACCCTGCGGAGCGCTCCAGCGCTTGAGGTGTTCGGGTTGAGTCCAGGCGGCGAACACGAGCGAACGTGGCGCGTCAAACACGCGCGTGAGAGTAAACCCGCGGGCGGCAGATTTTTTAGCGGGCGAAGGTTTTTTTGAAGCCATGATTTTTTTCTTTCGCGTGCGAGGTCGTTTTTTTGGACTGCAGTTTGTTCAGATAGTCGTCGAGCCGGTCGAAGCTCTCTTCCCAATGCCGGCGGTAGCGTTCCAGCCACTCCACCGCCTCCTTGAGCGGCGCGGCTTTGAGCTGGCAGGGGCGCCACTGCGCCTCACGCCCGCGCTCGATGAGTCCGCTGCGTTCAAGCACTTTCAAGTGCTTCGAAATCGCGGGTAAACTCATGTCGTGCGGCTCAGCGAGATCGCTGACCGACCGCGCACCCGACTTCAACCGCGTGAGGATGGCCCGGCGGGTCGGATCCGCGAGCGCCGCAAACGTCGTGCTGAGTTGATCAATGACCATGAGTGAAACCGGTGCGTGGTTAACCGTCTGGTTAAATACAAACGAAAAGCTGTCAAGCGACTTTCTCCCGGCGAGAGGTGCGGGCTTGTGCTCTCTAAAGAAATTAACGCCTGACTTCGTTATTGGTCTCCCGACACGACGCGGGAGTGGGTCTTCGGGTGGCTGGCATTGGGTGCGTCCCGGAGAACTCCGCCATTGCCACCATGCGTTTTTCGCGCCCCAACACGGACTGCCTTTGCTGCATGCTTTCCCTAAAAATAAATCCCGGATTGGAGCTACGACTCTTGCAGCCGGAACATGCGGCGGAGCTTTTTGCGCTCATCGATACGAACCGGGCGCAGCTGCGGGGGTGGCTGCCTTGGGTCGATGAGACCGTGAAGCTCGGGCAGACGGAAAAGTTTATCACGAAATCGCTGTGGAAGGTGCGAGACTCACGAGCCTTCGCGGCCGGCATCTGGTCTTCCGCGCGGCTCGTCGGCGTGATCCGGCACAATCGCATCGATTGGGCGGCGCGCGTCGCCTTTCCCGGTTGGTGGCTCGCGCCGCAAGTCCAAGGGCAGGGGATCATGACGCAGTGCTGCCAGGCGGTGTTCGCGCATGCTTTTACCCAGTTGCAGGTCACGCGGATCGTCGTCGGGGTGGCGACGGAAAATATTCGCGGGCAGGCGTTGGTGAAGCGGCTGGGCTTTAACCTGATTCAGACTTTGCCCAACGCTGAGCGGCTGAATGGCCACAGCGTGGATCATTTCATCTATCAACTTCTCCCGCCCGCAGCATCGTTAGCTCCAAAAGAGGTGCGGAACGAAGCGCCTCGCAGCCCCTGAGCCGCATCTTTCGGCGGGACGTCGCCGCAGAAGCGGGATTGTTGGCGCGGTTTGGCGAATGGAGCGATTCGTCGGCGGCTTGGCGCGGTGGTTTGGAACTGTCCGGTCAAGGGTCGCGTGCCAGAGCGCGAAGGAAGCGTTGTGTTGCCCGGGCGGCCTTGACGGTGGCTGTAGGTTGCAAAGTTGCCGCTGGCAAAATCCTCTTTCCTCGACCCCATGAAAAATTTCGTTCTCTTTGCGAGCGCGTTCACCGGCCTTGCCTCTTTTGGTTTTGGTGCTGATTCCGCCGCATCATCTCCGGCCACTCCTGCGCCTGCGACGGCGCCTGGAACGGCTCCCGCCGCGGCGCTGGCAGGCCGCGGGCAGCGTCCGCCCGCGCCGCAAGGGGCCGACGATTACGTGCTGGGCTACGATTCGCTGGTGCACGAAGGGGTGCCGCAGGGTACGTGGGAAAAATTTGTCTGGGACAAGAGCCAGATTTTTCCGATGACGACGCGCGAAGTTTGGATCTACCTTCCGGCGCAATACGACCCCAAGGTGCCCGCCTGCTTGATGGTGCTGCAGGACGGGCCGCGGCAGTACGCGATTCGGGAGCGGACTCCGGAGGACACGCGTGCCCGACGGACGCTGGAGTACGCCACCCCCAATGTGATCGACAACCTGATCGCGCGGAAGGAACTCCCCGTCATTATCACGGTGTTCATCAATCCCGGCAGCACGGCGATCGATGCGAACGGCCGCCCGGATTTCAACAATCGCAGTGTCGAGTACGATTCCGTCGCCGACGACTACTCGCAGTTTCTCGCCACGGAAATTCTCCCCCCGATCGAGAAAAAATATAACATCCGCAAAGATGCGGCGGGCCGCGCCATCGGCGGCATTAGTTCAGGAGCGATTTGCGCTTTCACGGTCGCGTTCAATCACCCCGATTGGTTCAGCAAAGTGATCAGCGATGTCGGCAGCTTCACCAACATTCGTGGCGGTCATGTCTATCCCCAGCTGGTTCGCGATGCGCCCCGGAAGCCGCTGCGGGTCCATTTGCAGGACGGTGTTTTCGATAATCGCTCGCCGCAAAGCCCGGAGCGGGACTGGTTCCTGCAGAACCGGCTCATGAGCGATGCGTTGAACGAAAAACTATACGACGTGCAATACGTGCTCGGCCACGGAGTACACAGCAGCAAGCACGGCGGAGCGATTTTTCCGCAGACGCTCCGTTGGATCTGGCGCGACGAGGCTCCGGGCGCAGTCAAGCCCGTGCAAAACCAGCCACCGCGCTCGAATTGACCGGCGAGAGGTCATCGGCTGATCAAGCGCGATGACGGTCGCCCGGCGGCTTTGCGGGTTGGAAGTGCGCAGACGTCTTACGCGATCTCGGGCGCCGCGATCTCGAGCGCGTTTCGTTATTCGAGAACTTTGAGCTCGCCGACTTTGACGTTTCCGACGCGATCTTGGACGAATTCAAACAGAAGTTCTTTTTGTTTCGTTCCGGCGGTTTTTGCGCCGGCGTTGCTCATGCGGTCCAGCGCCATTTTGAAATTAACTCCGGCGGAGCGGATACTCAGGCGGGAAGTCCAGAGCCTGACGGCCTTTCCGCGGCGAAACTTTGCGGCATCGTACGCGACCATGATGATGAAATACCTTTCCTCATCGATCATGGCGCGGAGGGTGCGCGCAGTTTCCGTGTCGAGGAGATTGCCTCCTTCCTGATCGAGGGCCGTTTTCATCCCGAGCAGTCCGGCGTTGGAGGATGAGCGGATATCGTTTCCGGAGGCTTGCATTGAGAGGTCGACCCCGCTGTTCCGGAAACTGGCTTCCGCCGCGGCCGCACGATCGAGGTCGATCGTTTGGGTTTCGGCGAATTCCTGGCGAATGAGATCGAGTTCTTCCGCTGACTCCCGGAGCGCATCGATGGCGAGGCTCATTCCGGACCCGCCCCGATCGTTTCCCATGGTCACCCCCCAGTGGACCGTAATCACGATGTCCGCGTTGCCGAGGCTCGGCGTGGGGTGATAATTCTGCCTCTGCAAATCAACGGCCAGAGTTTCCACGATTTGGCGGAACGGCATTTTTTCTAAAGTGGAGTCGTAGGTCACTCCGGCGAAGTATTGGCCCTTGGCGAAAATATATTTCTCCGGTTTCGGCGGCGCGGTCGCATTGCGTTGCTCCGCGTACGCAGTGTCGGCGGTCGCCCGGACGGTCACGAGTCGCTCGGCGAACGCCGTGGAACCTGAAGCGATGGCCGCCACGCCAGCGGCTAGGAAGCGGGAACAAGCGAGGGCGCTCGCGAGTGGTGTGCGGGAGGGAGTGATCACACGCGTACGGCCGGCAGCATGTTCCCTGTCATCTGCTGTCGTCAATTCGCGGCCGGCTCCTTCTGGATAAAAATTGTGGCGGCACCCTCGGAGGTCGCTACGGTTCCCCGCCTATGTCGAGCACCGCCACTGGTCCGCTTTCAACCCGCCGCGTTGTCGTTACTCGTGCCCGCGAGCAGACGTCGGAACTCGCTGGAAAACTGACTCAAATCGGCGCGGAGGTCATCGAGTTGCCCTTGATTCGAGTCACGAAGCATCTCGAGAAGGACACGCTCGCCGACATCATGCTTGAACTCGGCAGCTACGACTGGATCGCGTTTACGAGTCCCAACGGCGTTCGTTATTTCTTCGAAGAGTTTTTCCGGCTCTTCGATGAAATCCGCGCGCTGGGTCTGCTGCGGTTTGCGTGCATCGGTGAAGCCACGGGGAAGGCGATCAAGGAGTTTCATCTTCGCATCGAGTGTCAGCCGGAGGTCGCCACCGCCGAAGCGCTCGCCGACGCGCTGATTGCCACCGGCAGTCTCGACAGTGCGAAAATTCTGATCGTTACCGGCAATTTGAACCGCGAAGTCCTCGTGAAAAAACTCGAGGAGGCGCGCGCGATCGTCGACCAGATCCAAGTTTACAAGACGGAGAAAACGAATTTGGAGCACGATCCCGCTGCCGCGGATTTTCGCATCAGAGGAGCGGATGCGATCCTGTTTGCGAGTTCTTCCGCCGTGCAGTCATTCGTCGATCAGGCGGCTTCGCTTAAACTCGTGAAGGAGGCAAAACGACCCTTGGCCGGGAGTATCGGCCCGCAAACCAGCGAAACGATGAAGAAGGTCGGCATGCCGATCGATTTTGAGGCGAAGGTTCCGAGTCTGGATGCATTGGTGGAGGCGCTGGTGAAAAAACTAGGGAGCTAAGCCTGGCAGTCAGCGGTCAGCGCGGGCCGGCGTGGGCGCGGAGGGATCGCCGAGGACCTTGAACTCACCGACTTGAACTTCGGCCTCTTTCCGCTTGCGCGCCTGGCCGGAGGCGAAAACGAGTGCGCCTTGCGGGGTCCCATGGATTGCCCCCGCGGCGCTGCTCAGACGGTCGAGGGCATCCGCAAAATTGACTCCGGGACCACGGATACTCGCGCGGGTGGTCCAGAGACGCTTTTTGCGGCCTTCGCGCATCGCCGGCCCGTCGTAAGCCATGACGATGACGAAATAGCGCTCTTCGTTGATCATGTGGCGCACGGTATCGCCCAAGGCGCTGTTAAACACCGACTGTTCCGATTCGTAGACTGCGCTCTGCAAGCCGAGTAATTCCACATTGGTTTGCCGCCGGTTCTCGTTGTCGGTGTGGGCGGAGAGGGTGTTGGCCGACTCTTGTCGGAAATTCGTCTGCGCTTCCATTATCACGTCGAGGAAGCCGGCTTCGCCGATGGTGCTCCGGGCGGTTTCTTTGCGCCTTTCCTCCGGATCCTCGATCCGCTCTCTCGCCTCATTTACCGCATTCGACGCCTCCCGCATCAGTTCGAAGTCGTGGAGAGCAGAGTTCGCCGACGTTTCGTTGGGCTGGGTCGCACCCCAATGCACCGCCAGGACGAGATCGGCAGCGAGGATGGAAGAGACGGGTTTGTAGCGGTCTTTCCTGAGGTCGGACGCGATGGTGGCGGCGATCGTGTGAAACTCCATCCGCTCCAGGTAGCGATCCATGGGGATGGGATTGTAATACTGTCCCCGGGCGAAAACGTAGGTTTCCACCCGCTCGGGATTCGCCGCACGGCGCGCCGCGTAAGCAGGGTCGATGACGGAGCGCACGACGACGGTTCGATCCGCGGCCGACGAGCTGACGGTGATCATCAAAAAAAAGCTGGCGAGGGCACGCCGGCGAGAGAGAGCTCGGACGATACGCACGGATTTTCGATTTGCCGTACTTCGGGTTGGGTGGGCCGCGACCGCGACGGCGGCCGCGGTGGCGAGTCGAGCACAAATTCAAGGCGTGGCAAATAGTTTGGAGCCATTCCTGGTGCGGCTCCGCCCGCCCGACAGCACGCGCTCGCACGTGATTGGGAGGTCCCCATGACGCCGAAATAAAAACCGATGGCGTTCTCTTTATCCGTGTTCATGCGTGAAATCCGTGGTTAAAGAACTTTTCTTATGAAGGTACCGTTTCTCGACCTGAGCCTCCAACATCGCGCCCTGCGTGAACCCGCGCTCGCAGCTCTCGCGGCCACCTATGATGCCACCCGCTTTTGCCTCGGGAAAGATGTGGAAGAGTTCGAAAAGGCGTTCGCGGACACACTCGGCTTTCCCCGGTCTTTGGGTATGAACAGTGGCACGTCACCGCTTCACGTTGCCTGCATGGTCGCCGGTTTTGGTGCGGGCGATGAAGTGATTACCGCGCCGTTCACGTTCATCTCCTCGGCGTGGGGGATCAATTACGTCGGCGCCGCTCCGGTTTTCGCGGACATCGAAGAAGGCACGTTTAACCTGGACCCCGCCAAACTTGCGGCGGCGATCACCCCTCGCACGAAAGGGATCATCGTCGTCCATCTGTTCGGACAGCCGGCGCGCATGGACGAGATCATGGCGATCGCCCGGCAACATCGGCTTTTCGTGATCGAAGATTGCGCTCAGGCCGTGGGTGCACGGTACAACGGGGTGCCGGTGGGAATCATCGGAGACGTCGGCACCTTTAGTTTTTATCCGACCAAAAATCTCGGGGGTTGCGGCGAAGGGGGCGCCTTCGTTTCCCGCCGGGAGGAGGTCCACACGCAGGCGCGGCATATTCGGGTGCACGGTTCGGATCGTCGTTATTATCACGACATCATTGGCGGCAATTTCCGGATGGACGGTTTTCAAGGCGCGTTGCTGAACGTGAAACTTCCGCATCTCGCCGCCTGGACGGCGCGCCGGCAGGCCATCGGCGCTCGCTACCGTTCTGAGATCAAACTCGCTGACGTGCTCCTGCCGGAGCAACCCGCATATGGAAAGTCAGTGTTTCATCAGTTCACCCTCCGCCACCCACGTCGTGAGGCATTGCGGGAGCATCTCGCGAAGGATGAAATCGGAACTGACTTGATCTATCCGGTCCCGCTGCATCTGCAGAAGTGTTATGCGAATCTCGGGTATGGCCCCGGTTCGTTTCCGGTTTCCGAGAAAGCGGCGGAGACTTGCGTAAGTCTGCCGATTTTCCCCGAGCTGACAGACGCGCAGGTCGACCACGTGATCAGCACGATCAACCGCTTTTGATTCCCACGAGGGCCAAACGAACAAGTGAATCGCTCGCGGTTTTTTGTTTTCTTCGTTTTCTCCTCTTCAATCCCATGATCGACGGCATCCGGATAAAAGTCTGCGGTCTCACTTCCATCGTGGATGCGGAGTTCGCTGACCGTTGCGGGGTGGATTACCTCGGTTTCAATCTCTATCCGAAATCGCCGCGCTATGTGTCGCTGGAGACTTTCCGCGCGATGGAGCCTCGGCTGCCCGACCGCAAGAAAGTCGCGGTGTCCGTCGAGCCCACGCTGACCGATCTCGCGGCGATGAAATCGGACGGCTTCGATTTTTTTCAGATTCATTTCCGCCACGATCTGCCGCCGGAGAACGTGGCGGCGTGGTCGGAAGCCGTCGGCGCCGACCGCCTGTGGCTGGCCCCGAAATTACCGCCGGCGATCGACGTCCCGCCGAACCTGCTGCCGCTGGCGAAGTTTTTTCTGCTTGATACCTTTCACGCGGACAAATTTGGCGGCACCGGCGAAACGGGTGACTGGGCGAAGTTCGCCCGGCACCAGCTTGCCCATGCGGAGAAGACGTGGATCCTTTCCGGCGGGCTTAACCCCAACAACATCTCCGACGCCCTTCGCGAGAGCGGCGCCAATTTCGTCGACGTCAACAGCGGGGTCGAATCGGCGCCGGGCGTGAAAGACGAGGCGAAGCTGAAGCGTTTCGTCGTCCGCCTACACGAGAGCCGGACTTGAAACGCCCTCGTGCGCGAGGAGCCAGCGTTTGATCTCATCGCCGAAGGCGAAGCCGGTCAGTCCGCCGTCGGCACCGATGACCCGGTGACACGGAACGATGACGCAGATCGGATTGCTGCCGTTGGCGCGGCCGACGGCGCGTGCCGCTCCCGGATTGCCGAGTTCCGCAGCGAGCTCGCCGTAAGTGCGCGTGCTGCCGAAGGGGATTTTTCGCAATGCCGCCCAGACGTTGAGCTGGAAAGGAGTTCCGCTCGGAGAAAGCTTCACGGTGAAACGCTGACGCGTACTCGCGAAATATTCCTCGAGTTCCCGGCGCACCTCCGCCGTGCGTGCGGTGTCGTGCACGACTTCATCGGAGGCGAACCGCTCGCGGAGTTCGGGCAGGCCACCGAAGGCGGTGGCGAGGACCGCGCCGTTCGCATCGAGCGCGATGGAGAAGTCGCCAGCCGGGGTGGAAAACGTGTCGTAGAATTGTCTCATGTGGGAAGGGGTTGATTGAATTGCCACAGATGCGCGGTGGCGAGGCTGCGATGAGGAGAAAACATCGCCATGAGCCGGCGCGTCGCGTCGATGTCCGGCCGCTCCTCGAGGCGCAGAAGTGCTTTTAAGCCGCTCGTCACACCCGTGTCGCCCAACGGAACGCAGTCCGGAAATCCAAGCGCGCGCATCATGAGGTAATTGACGGACCACGGTCCGAGCCCGCGAATCGCGAGCAAAGTCCGTTCCGCCCGCGTGGCCGACATCTGCCGGAGACCGCGGAGGTCGAGTTTGCCTTCCACGATCAAACGGGCCGTCGAGATCAGGTATTCGGCTTTCTGTCGCGAGAATTGCAGCGGCACAAGGTCCGCCGGCTCGAGGGCCGCGATGGCGTCGGGTGTGGGAGGCGCACGCAGCCCATCAAGGACGACCGGGCTGACGCGTTCGATGAGCCGCCGCTTGAGCACACAGGCAAACGCGAAATTAATCTGTTGTCCGATGATCGACCAAAGCAGTCCGTCGAACACCGAGGGCACACGGCTAATGCGGAGCTCCGGCCGCCCGGCGACGAGTCGCGCCAGCCCGAGTCGCTGGGCGAGCCGGGCGAAAGCGGCGGCGTCTTCGTCGAGACCGAGCAAGCCGATGACGAGGGCGTGCGCTTCCGCCGGATCTCCGCGGGATATTTCCACCTCAATTTTTGCGGCGGACAGGTGAAGGGTGAGCACGGCCGGACCGGCATCTAGCTGAACGACCGTGGTGTAGACCGGACCGACGAGCCGTTCCGTCACGCTTTGCGGATCACGGCTCAGCGCGCGGCGCAGGTAACCGAGCGGGTAAGCTTTGGGCAGGGCGATGGTGAATCGTCGGGTTTGGCGCAGTTCCCGATAGGCGGCAGGCGTCACCCCATTGAGCTGACGAAAATGGGCGTGGAAGACCGAGAGGGATTCGAAGCCAGCTTCGGCGGAGACCCGGGCGACCGGAGCGGCGGTGGAGAGCAATCCGGCTTTCGCGTGATCGAGCCGTGCCCGCAAGAGCAAGTCGGCGGGAGTCGTGTGGTAATGCTGTCGAAAAAGTTCGAACAGCCGGGTGGCGCCGAACCCGGAACGGCGAACCACCGCGTTCACCTCGGGAAACTCGGCGGGGTTTTGCCTGATCTCGCCGGCGAGCTGCTCGATGTCGGCAAGCACGGGGTCGGCGCCGCGGGCAAAATCATCGGGATGACATTTGCGGCAGGCACGGAGCCCCGCGGTTCGCGCGGCTTCGCAGGTCGGGAAAAACCGGACGTTCTCTGCTTTGGGCTTTCGCGCTTTGCAGCCCGGGAGACAGTAAATCCCCGTGGAGGTCACCCCGAAGAAAAACCGGCCATTGTAGGCGCCATCACTGGCGAGCACCCGCGCGTACATGGTGGAACGGTTCATCCTCATCGGGCCAAGTTAGCACAGGCGGCGCGACCTGTCGTCCGGATTTCTCCGCTGCAATCGGCGACCAGACGGGGAGTGCGGTGATTCCGGGTACGCCTGGCCCTCAATCAAATTCGAAGCCAGCGCTGGCCTTAATTGGATTTGATGTTTGGGTGGGAGGAATGGCTGCGCTGAAAAGAATCACTCCCCGTTTGTTGCCCTTGCTGCTAATCGCCGGGTTGGCCCTGGCCTTCGCTTCCGCTGGCGGGAATGACACTTCTTGCGGCGGAGCCTGCTTTCTCCCGGACGTTGCAGTTGTCGTTTCTCGACACTGAAGAAATCCCGCGCAGCGTGCTCGGATGCCTAGCCTCTACGAGACCCTCCGCGCCGATATTATCACTGCGATGAAAGCCCGCGATGCGGGCACCGCGCTCGCGCTTCGCACCATGGACGCGGCGATTCAGCGCGCATCGATGGATCTCGCGAAACCGATCGATGACGCGCTTTCAACCGCCACGCTGCGCAAGGCCGTCAAGAACCTGAGTGACGCGAAAGCTGAATTCGAAAAAGGTGGCCGGGCCGATCTCGTGGCGGCGAACGATGCTGAGATCAAGATCCTCGAAAAGTATTTGCCGCGCGGGCTCGACGCTGCCGCCACCGAGGCACTCGTGAGCGATGCGATTCGGGAGACGGGCGCCCAGACGAAGAAGGAGATGGGGAAAGTCATGGCTGTGCTCAAGCAACGCCCCGAGGCGGCGCTGCTCGATTTCGGCGCCGTGAGTAAAGTGCTGCAGGCGAAACTCGCTTAGCCCTGCTTCGGTTTG
>JBDSSU010000213.1:0-16798 GCA_039928635.1 Opitutaceae bacterium
GCGCGAAGATCACGAAGAGCACACCGACCACGCTGAGGAAAATCACATTATACTTGGTCGCGATGCGGACCGAGGCCTCCGCCCGGTCGGGGTGGCCGGCGCCAAGATTTTGGCCCACGAGGGTCGCGCCGGCGTTTGCGAGTCCCCACGAAGGCAGCCAAGCCAGCACCATCACGCGCAACGCGATCGTGTATCCGGCAAGCGCCGCACTGCCAAACATCGCGAGGATTTTGAACAGCCCGAGCCAGCTCGTGGTGCTGATGAGCCACTGCACGGTGCCGGGCCCCGCCGTTTTCAAAACGCTCCCCATCACGGTCCAATCGGGCCGCAGATGAGCCCATTGCACGCGGACGCGCCCCGGGCGCCCGGTGAGGTGCCAGAGCTGATAGGCGACGCCGATCCCGCGTCCGATATTCGTCGCGACCGCTGCGCCAGTAACCCCCATCTCCGGAACCGGCCCCCAGCCGAAAATGAAGAGCGGTCCGAGCGCGATGTTCAGTGCGTTGGCGAGCCAGAGCGTCCGCATCGCAATGACCGCGTCTCCCGCGCCACGGAACACCGCGTTGATGAGGAAAATCATGAAGACGGTCGCGTTCCCTCCGAGCATGATTCGCGCGAAATCCCCACCCATCGTGACCACTGCCTCCTCCGCGCCCATCGCCCGGAGGAGTTGCGGCGCAAAAGCGCCGAGCAGCAAACCAAGGCCCGCCGCCAGAGTAATTCCGAGCAGCAGGATTTGCCCCGCCGCCTGCGCGGCGCGTGCCGGATCTTTTTCGCCAATGCGCCGTGAGACGATGGCAGTGGCCGCGATCGAGGTGCCGATCGCGACGGCGTAGATCAGCGTCATGATCGACTCGGTCAGACCGACGACCGCGATCGCATCCTTGCCGAGGTGTGAGACCCAAAAAACATCCACGACCGCGAAGAGCGATTCCATGATCATCTCCAGCACCATGGGGATCGCGAGCAGCAGCACCGCGCGGTTGAGCGAGAGGGACGTGTAGTCGTGATGTTCGCCTCGCAGCGCCGATCGTACGCTGCCCCAGAACGAGAAGGTCTCAGCGGTCGACGCCTTGGCCGCGTCCGGGGTTTCAACCGGTGGAGTGCTCATGCGGGCGTGTCGTCGAGAGGCGTCATTGGGCTACCGGAATAACGAACGAAACACGTGGCATCGGACACGTCACGCGAACTTTCGCGTGGGAGATCAATCCGGTTGGCCGGAATGGTTTGCGCGTGGCACGGGCGTCTGGCCCGTGTTTGGTTTGGCCGACAGGGGCGGGACGCCGCTGTAACGACTGGCCGAAAGAGAAAGAGCCCGGTCAGCCCCGCATCGCAGCCGCGTCCAAGTTTACGTCCCAGCGATTGTCGAGGCGCTGCGAAAAATCCAGTGGGTCGCCGACGCCGACGGTGCCGCGTGCCACTTGATAGGCCCAAACTTGGAAATACGTGAGCGAGGCCGCGCCGTAGATCGTGGAGAACGCGCCGTCCACCGCGTCCATCCCGCAGGAAACTTTTACGCGGCCGATGCGTGGCACATGAAAACGGGCGTCGGTGGTGAACCAGTGGCCCGCCACAAACACTTCGCCGTACGCATGGAAGTCCATGTGGTTGTCCGGATCGGGAAACGCGATGTCGGGCAGATGGCCTGTCACATAGCGCGCGGGCAGGCTAAACGTGCGGTTGAGGGCGACGGCGAGGTGCGCGAAATCGCGGCACACGCCATAGCCGCGCTGCAACACGTCCCAGGCCGAAAGATCCGGGCGGCCCGAGGAATAGCGGTATTCGATATTGTCGTGCAGCCACTGGCTGATCGCCCGCACGCGCGGGAGCCCGTGTTCGAACTGACCAAATTTTTCCCACGCGAAATTCCCGAGCTTGTCCGAATCGCAATACCGGCTCGGCAGGGTGTAGCGGAGCACTTCTGCGGGAAGTTCGCCCGGTGCGGCCGCTGGGCCCTGCAGCAAGTCGTGATTATCCGGCTCCGAGGAAACGGCGATGATCGCGTCGTGCCGGAAGAGATTGCGCCCGGGTGCGAGGTTCACCCGGAAGACCTTGTTGCCATGGCTGTCGAAAAATTCTTCCGGATGCAGTGAATCGCCCAGCCCGAAGGAAAGTGCTTCGGCGAGCACGGCGTGGCGGCGATCGGGCCGCGGCTTGAGGTTCAGCAGCAGCGTGGCCGTGCCGGTCACTTCATAAACCAAGCTGCAGCCGACCCGCAGGGTGAGATTGAGCGCGGAAGGAATCGTGGGTGGCGTCGGCAGGAGCATCATCAGCCCGGAAAGGGGCCTCTTCCCTCAGCATGAAGCAAGCCGCCGGGGACGAATGCGGGGAGCCGGAGCAGCCGCGGATCGGCGCGATTGCAGAAGTGTTTCCAGTGACGCGGTGTTCTCGATTAACGGGCGAAACGATAACTGCGCTAACGCCGGCGGAAAACGTAAACACGGTCGTTCCCGAATAGGTCGGGAGAATGCTGGATCTCGGAAAGCATCTTCTCGTTCGTGTGCCAGGGAGGAAACTTCGAGGGCACGAATTTTCCTCCGACCAATTCTCCCACTTCAATATCGCCGCGATGCAAAAGCGCCGTGCCTACTTCAAGGGCGGCCCAATGAATGAGCGCGATGCTCTCCTTGGGCCATTCTTCCCGAAACTCCCTGATCACGGTGGCGAGAGCGAACGGGCCTGTCGCAGTTCGCTCGTATGCACCGACCGAAGCGTCCGGTTCCAACGAGAGCTTCAGCTTGATGGCAGCCATGGCCCACGCGGGTGAGCGGTGCAGCGAACCGACGCCGTTCTTCCAAATGAAAATGACGATCGATCCCAGAAAAACCGCGGCGACGACGGGCAGCACACGACCGCGTTTGGGTTGAGAGGACACGACCGGGGTTCCGCGTTGGATCGATCTTCGCCGCAACGATCGTCTAGTTCACCCGGGCGACTTTTACCGCCTCGAGGTAGTCGGTGTAGTCGGCGCGTTCTTGAGGCGTGGTGAAGTAGGGCAGCAGGTCTTGGGGATTGAGCGGTTCGGCGCCACGGTTCGCGGCCCGATAGGCGTCCGCCGCTTTTTTGGTGGCGGGCTCCATCTGGCGGGCGAGTTCCTTCGCCAGTTCGACGGCGGGCGAAACGAGTACGCCTTCCGGCTCGCCGGTGGCGAGATCGACGGTCGCGGTCACGCCATCCCTCGTCGTTACCGCGAGCTTCTGTCCGTCGGCGAACTGCAGGCCGGAATAGTCTTCGCCGTCCACGGGGCGGACCCGCCGGATGTATTTTTTCTCCCCCACCATGTCATCGAGGGAGACCGGAAGACGGCCATACTCTTTGCGAAACTCTTCCCGTGCACCGGCAATTTGAAAGAGATTGTTCAGGATCGCGTGCTGCTGTTGAAAAGCGAGGAGACGGGCATCGATGAGCAGAGGTGAGGGGGCTGGGCCGGGCGTCGATGAGCGAGCGGAAGCGGGTGACAGCGGGGGAGATGCGGCGAGAGCGGTTTGTAGCTTTCCGACATCGCCATTCAGCCGGGTGACGGTGGCGGTGAGGCGCTGATTTTCATCCTGCAGAGATGAGATCGTGCGCAGATGCCCAAGGCTTTCAGATGGAGGCTGCGGCGGTACTTTGCTTCGTTCGTGGCCGAAATAAATGCCGAGGCCAAAAGCCACGAGTGCGCTGACGCCGGCAGTGACGAGTTTCGTGTTCATGAAAAGGGTTAATCCGGTAAGCACCCCGGTCGTCGCTCCCGCCGTGGCGATCGCGGCCGATGCGAAGGTCGCGGCGAGGCCCGCGGGTGCGGAGGCGAGCGGCTGGGCCGCAACGACGGTGGCCAAAGCCGCCGCCGTGGAGTTGATTCCGCGGCTGGAGAGAACGTTGCGGAGTCTTTCGAGCGCGCGGTCCGTTCGCATGCGCGCAGCGTTGTCGCTGATCTGGAGTGCAGCGCCGATCTCGGCAAAGGCGCGGCGTTCGAGAAAGCGCAGGACCACGGCGGCGCGATCCGCTTCGGGCAGTTCATCGATGGCGGCGTCGAGCGCGGGCCGAAGCTGCTCCCAGTTCAATGCGGCGGCGGCTTCTCCGGGCGGTTCGAGTGAAACGGCCGCTTGTTCGCGGGCCCGGCGCCGCTCTTCCGAGATCATGAGATTGAGGGCCGCGTTGCGGGTTGCCGTGTGCAGCCACGCACTGAGCACGGGATGACGCGACAGTTTCGGGGCGTTGCGAGCGAGCGCGGTGAAAACCTCCTGAGTGACATCAGCGGCGAGATGAACATCGCCGCCGGTGCGGCGAAGCGCGGCGCCGTACACCAGATCGATGTGATTGCGGACGAGTTCGGTAAAAGCCGCCTGGGAGCCGTCCTCGGCGTAGCGGCGGAGTAGCGCAGCCTCATCTTTCATTGGGTTCATCAGATAAACAGCGCCGATTCGGAAACCGAACAAACAATCGCGCCGCAGCGCGCCTTTGCGGTCCGAGCGCACGGATTTCGCGAACCGATACTAAAGTGGCGCCAATGCCGTCCCCGTCGGCGGAGACGGCGCGTGACTAAATTTAGCTATTCCGGCAGAAAATCCTGAACCTCGGGAATGCCGACGCGGACGTTAAAACGCTCCTCAAAACATTTCACGCGCCGGTAGTTGGAGTACACCGATTCGCGCTCAACCTCTCCGGTGTCCTTGCCAAAGCCGATGATGTGATAGTGCGCGTTCGAGCGTGAGATGAACGGCGGCACCGAGTCGTCGACGTTCATAAACTCCACGCTGGTTTCGAACAAGAGGGCCCTGATGCCGAACACCATCGAGTTCGGCCCGATCAGATCCGTGACCCCGCGAAGCCTTCCGGTGGCATCGTCCACCAGGTAGCTGGTGCGCCTGCCGGTGATCGTACCCATGACGGGAATCGACATTTTTTCGCGGACGAAAACGAAACGGGTTTGCCCGCTGCTTTCGGGCCCGATCTTGAGATCGGCGAAAATCGCGTCGTGCGCGAGATGATCGGAATCCATGTGGCGCGGTTTGGAACGCGTCAGGGATTTCTTCCACCGCCGCAATTTCTGTTCGCGGTATTCGCTTTGCTCGCGGTCATCTGGCGTGCGCTCATTGCGGGAAATCAGAGTCCAGAGATGACTCTCCGGTTGCGAGGCATCGAAAGTCTCGACCTGGGTGGTGAGTTTACCATCGGTGCGGGTGCGGGTCGTGACCGTGTAGGCCCAGCACCCCCGGGGCTGATCGAAGGCATCGAGTGCCGCCGCGAGCGGTTTCACCTGCTGCGGGCGATTTTGTTTCTGCGCAGCAACGATCTGTCGCGTCACCGCCTGGACGGCGCGCTGGTCGGCCTCGACCATGCCCACACCTTTTTCCTGAAGAGAGGCTGAAATGCGCGCGGTCATCTCCCTGAACTCCGCGGTGGTCGGATCAACTTTGCGATAACCCGGGGTCGGAAGGGTGCAACCGACGAGAAGGAGAAATCCGCCCAACGCGAAGAGCTGACGCAATAAAAAGGGCGGAATCACGCGAGGGGTAGGGCGACGGGCAGACGCTGGTGACATTCCTCACGTCGTGGCAATGCTTCTCGACGGCGTGGCCGGGCGGGTGGACGGCACGCCCAGCAACGCGGCCTTTCGGCGGTCCTGCGAAACGCCGATTCTGCGGCTCCACCCTTTCGAACGGCACAGTGTCTGCCGCCGGCTAGCCCGCATGCATCACACTTTTCGCGAAGATTTTTTTGCCACAGAGAGCACAGAGCGCAGACACAGAGTTCACAGAGCCAAACATCTTGTCTTGCTCTGTGGCCTCTGTGTCCGAGCTCCGTGTCCTCTGTGGCTCATGCCTTGGTTGAATTTTGGTATGAGTTTTTCGGGCTAGAGAGTAACCTATTGGGTTCCTCTTGCTCCTGATCTCGCTCCAAACGATCGCGCGCCGTGGAAACAACGTTCAGAGGGAGCTTGGATTCAGAGTAACCCAATAGGTTACTCTTCGCAGGGGTTTCGCGGCTCACCCGCTCGCGCATTAGCCGTCAGCTTCGCCGACGAATCGAAGACTTTCCCTTGGGGAAGCGCGCTCAGTCTTGGCGGCGGCTCATCAGGGGCGCGACTTCGCCGGCTGCAGCGTTTCGCGCAACGCGTTTTCGAGCGCTTCGATCCGGATCGGTTTCGTCAGATGGGCGGCGAAACCAGCGGCGCGGCAACGCACGATGTCCTCTTCCATTCCGTAACCGGTGAGCGCGATCCCCGTAAGACCAAAGCGGTCGCGCAATTCCGCCATCAGCGTCGTGCCATTTCCGTCGGGAAGACCGAGGTCGGAAATGACGAAGTCGATGGATCCCGCCTCCGCCCTTTCCCGCGCTTGGGAGAGCGATCCGGCGGAGACGACCGTATAATTTCGAAGGCGGAGGAGTTGCTCCAAGCTCCTCCGCGTGGGCTCGTGATCTTCGACGAGCAGGATGCGGATCCCGTCGCGGGGACTCGTCTGGCGAGTCGAGGCCTGCGGTGCGACCACCGGCGTCCGCTCTCCATCGCTGGCGCCGACGTGCAGCGGGAGTTTGACCGTGAACGTGGTGCCTTGGTCGCGCCCCTTGCTCACCGCAGTAATGGTTCCGCCATGGAGTTCGACGAGCCGTTGGGAAATCGCGAGGCCGAGGCCCAGGCCGCCGAAGCGATGGGCGTTCGATTCGTTGGCGTGGTCGCCCTGTTCAAACGCGCCGAAAACCCGGTCCAGTTCCTGGGGAGTCATCCCAATTCCGGTATCGGCCAACCGGATCTGCACCTCGTCTCCGCCAAATTCCGTGGTGGTCAACGCGACCGAGCCGCCGTGCTCCGTGAACTTCGCGGCATTTTTCAGCAGATTGATGAATACCTGCAGCAGGCGGACGGCATCGACGTAGACGAGCTGCCTCGCCGCGCGGAGTTCCACCTTGAGCGCGATGGATTTATCGGAAAAGTCCGGCTGCACGGCGGCGATCGCGTCGTTCAGGATCGTATGAAGGCTGCGTGCTTCTTTTTTGATCGCGAGCTTGCCGCGCACGATCGTCGTGAGATCCAGCAGGTCGTCGATCAGACGCGCCTCGAGTTCGACGTTCTGGCGAACCATGTCGAAGGTCGCGCGGATCCCGGCGGAAAGGTTTGGGTCTTGCGCCGCGTCACTCGCCATAAGGAGAACCGGATTCAGCGGAGTGCGCAGCTCGTGCGAGAGGGTCGCGAGAAAATCGTCTTTCGCCCGCGAGGCGCGCACCGCTTCTTCGCGCAACCGCACCTGTTCCCGTTCCGCTTCTTTGCGCGCCGTGATGTCCAGGCTGACACCGATCATGCGTTGGGGTTGGCCGTCCGTGCTGGGATTGGTCTGCCCGCGGACGAGAATCCAGTGAACGCTCTGGTCCGGCCAGAGGGTCCGGTACTCGATGTCGTATTCTCCGCCCGCGGCGATCGATTGCTGCATCGCCCCGTGGACTCGCTCCCGATCTTCCGGATGGACCGCGGCGAGCATGTCTTCGAAATTGAAGGGCGCGTGGAGTGACCGCCCGTAAATCGCCTTGCCTTGGGCGGAGCACGACAGGCTTGGCGTCTGCAGGTCGAGCTCCCACACGCCCAGCCGGCCGGTGTCCACGGCCAGCCGCAGACGTTGCTCACTTTCTGCCAGGACGCGAATCACCCGGGCGCGCTCGATTGATTCCCAGCAACGACTGGCCACCAGCTGGAGCAATTCGATTTCGCTCTGGTGCCAGTGGCGCGGCGTGACTTGGTGTAACGCCATGGCGGCGACGAATTGCCCGGCCTTTTTCAACGGCACGCAAACCACCGAGCGGATCGCTGTCGCCCGGTAGGCTTCGCGAACATCAGCGGTGCGCGGATCGGTTTCCGCGTCCGCAACAACGTAAGGCTCACCGGCACGCATCAGGCGCAGACACTCCCCGCCGAACTGCTCGAAACGATAGCGGCCAACGATGCTGGGCACGTCGCGATTGAAATCGCCCGTGAGGTTGAAGGTGTTTTCGTCCTCTTCGACGTCGGCATAGGCGCAGCGATTTACCCCGAGATAACCGCCGAGCAGCCGCGCGGAGGCCTGCGTGATGGCCTGTGGGTCCGTAAGCGGGCGGGTCGTGTCGTCGAGTGCGATCAACAGGCGGTCCCGGTCTTCGCCGCGTTTACGCTCGGTGACGTCGCGGGTGGTTCCGGCGACGGCTTCGACCTGTCCATCCGCGCCAAAGACCGGAGTGAAGATGTAGTCGTAGATTCCGGAGATCCCGCTCTCTCCCTTGAACGGAACTTCCCCTTGGATCGGCTGCTTGGTCGCGACGACTTTCGCCACTTCTGCGAGGTGCATCTCGGCATGCCACGCGGGATAGCCCAGTTCGGAGAACGTCTTGCCAACCACTTGGTCGAGCCTTCGGCCATAGAGCGCGAGCAAGGGGCGATTGGCGTAAAGGAAACGTCCTTCCAAATCGAAGACGTACGCAAAATCGTTGGTCGCCGAGAGCACGGTCTCGTGGATCGCCATGAGCCGGCGCAGGCGCTCAGCGATGGACTCGCGTTCCTGCTCCGCCCGTTTTCTTTTCGTGATGTCGAGCGCGACGCCGAAGAAATTGATGACGCGACCGCTTTCGTCCCGGGTCATCCGTCCGCGGGCGTGAACCCAGACCTCCCCTCCAGTCGGATGAACCACGCGATAATCTTCCTGGTAGTTTTCGCCCGTTTCGAGGGAGCGTTGGACGCTTTGGACGACCCGTTCGCGATCATCCGGGTGGACCGCATTCAGGAAACTCGCGATTGGGGCCGAACCGGACTCGTCGACCGACACCCCAAACATCCGCACGAAATTTCGATCGCCGTGCAGGCGGTCAGTGACGACGTCCCATTCGTAAGTGCCAACATTCCCCGCCAGGAGAGCCGACTCCAAGCGCTTACGCATGGCGGCGAGTTCCAGATCTCCTTTCACGCGGTCCGAGATGTCCGTGCCCGTCGCGATGACGAACACCACGACGCCGGCTTGGTCGAGGACGGGACTCATCGCGAAATCGACCCAGCGTTCGGCGTCATCGGCCATCACATAGGGCAGAATCGATTGGAAACGTTGTCCCGCCATCGCTCCTTCGAACGCGGTGTGGATCCGCTGCTGCACGTCACTCGAAGCCCGCCACCAAGGAGTCTCCCAGAATAATTTCCCCATGACCTCGTCGCGCGCGTAGCCGCACGCGTCGAGCGCCATGCGTCCCGCGTCCGAGACGCGCCCTTCCGTGGTCAACATTTCGGCGTAAAACGGCGCTTGGTCGAAGAAGGCGTGGAAACGGGTGTCGCTTAACTCCGCGCGCTGGTTGGCCACCGCGAGCGCGGAGCGATCCTGGGCGGTTTCCAGTTCGCAGAGCCGAAGTTTCTGCCGGCTTTCCTCGATCACGAAGCGTCGGTCGATCGCCTGCCAGGCCGCCGCGGCGAATTGCGACAGGCTGGTAACAAGGCGGGCGTCCTCGGCATTGAACCGGGTTTCTTCGGCTTGGGCGACCAGCCACAACGTGCCGACGGGGACGCCATTATTCCGGAAAGGGACGAGGAGAACCTCGTGCACGTTGTCGGCGAGGTCGGTGATGTAGGGGTAATAGCGGGCGGGGCGCCTCATCAGTAGCATGGCGTCGCGGTCAAGGACTGCCCCGCAAGGACTGAATTCCCGAGGCAGCCTGGACCCAACCTGGCTGGCGAAGGCGCCCGCGGTCGCATGCCAGCGGAACACTTCTTTTCCATCGTGACGTTCAAGGAGGCTAATCCCCGCGGATTGCGCGCCGCATAACTGAAGGGCGGAATCCACCAGTTTTTGAAAGATCGCGTCCGGCGACGCCGCCATCGTTTGCCCGAGATCGCTCAGCGCTTCCGCTTCGGCCCGGTAGTCGGGGCGCCGGCTCAGGCGCTGTGCTAACTGCTCAGTTATGATGATATCATCTAACGTGGACGCGACCGGGTCGGCTCCGGCGGAAAGCTTTTTCAGAGGGGGGTCGGAGGCGCCACGAGGAAGCTGCGATTGGCCAGGGGGCATGGATGGGCACGAATGATTGATCCGTATTCGCGGGATTGGTGCCCGGTTCTGATGGGTTTGGGAAACGCGGGCGCGCGGTATCCAAAGCGATCATTGAGGGTCACTTGCTCACGATTCCTGATTATTGGGAACTGATTCCGGCGCGTTTTTATCACCACCGGCGGTCTTCTTCCGAGCCATGAGCCGGTTCCAGCGCGGGTTTAGTGAGAGCAAAAAAAGGGCCGCCGTGAAATCACGGCGGCCGCTTTTTCCTGCGAACCAGCGCGTGGGGTAACACGCCGGCTCGTGAAATGGATTTCAGCGGGTCAGCGGTATTCTTCTCCCGTGAGTGCGTTGATGATCTTGAAGTTTTCGACGTGGTAATTCGCGTCGGCGCGGAAGGCCAGTTGCACGCCAAAGAGTTTTTCCATGCGCACGAGCAGATCGGCGTCTTCGCTGCGGAGGCGCTCGAGGATGCTCGGGTGCACGAGGACGCGGAGGGAATATTCCTTGCCGTCGTTGCGCAGTTGGAGACGGCGGACGACCGAGCTGAGCTTGCGCTGGAGTTCGACCGACATCGTGGTTGCGCTCTTCACGATCCCGCGGCCGCGGCAATACGGGCAGTCCGTGTAGAGATTGCTTGAGAGCGACTCCTGCTGGCGCTGGCGGGTCATCTGCATGATGCCGAGCTGGGAGATCGGAAGGATGTGGTTCTTCGCTTTGTCGGTCGACATCAGCTCCACCATCTTCTCGTAAACGGCGTTCCGGTGGCGGCGCTCCTTCATGTCGATGAAGTCCATGATGATCAGGCCGCCGAGATTCCGGAGGCGGATCTGGCGCGCGATCTCGGCCGCGGCCTCAAGGTTCACGGCGTAGATGACGTTCTTTTCGTCGCCGCCCCGGTTCTTGTGGGACCCCGTGTTCACGTCGATCGCGATGAGCGCTTCGGTTTCGTCGATGATGATTTCGCCGCCGCTGGGGAGCGGGACTTTGCGGAGACCGGTCTGCTCAATCTGCCGCTCGATGTTGAAGCGCTCGAAGATGGGAATGCTGTCCTTGTAAAACGCGATCTTGGTGGCGGAGCGTTTCGAGATCTGGCCGACGAGGTTCTGCGTGCGCTCGTGGTCTTCCTTGCTGTCAATCAGCACGCGGTCGACTTCCTCGGTGAGGAAATCGCGCACGGTGCGCTCGACGAGATCGGGTTCCTGATAGAGGCAGGCGGGGGCGCGGTCGTTCTGCATCTTCGTGGTGATGTCCTGCCACGTCTTCAGCAGGATGTGCAGGTCGCGGACGAAATAGCGGGATTTTTTCCCTTCGCCCGCGGTGCGGACGATCACGCCCATGCCTTCGGGAATCGTGAGCTCGTTGATCAACGTCTTCAGTCGCTTCCGCTCGTGCATATCCTCGATTTTCCGCGAAATGCCGCAGCCATCGGAGTAGGGCGTGAGGATCAGATAACGACCGGGGATCGAGAGATTCGTCGTGGTGCGCGGTCCCTTGGTGCTGATCGGGCCCTTCGTGACCTGGATCACGATATCGGTACCGGGCGGGTACATCGACGGGATGTCCTTTACCGTCGGGTCGGCGGGGCGCTCGGGGGCGTTCTTCTTTTTGTTCACGCGCACGACTTCGACGGAAGAGTCGGCGGCGGCGGGGAGCATGTCCCAGTAATGGAGGAAGGCGTTCTTGGTGTAGCCGATGTCGACGAAGGCGGCCTTGAGCCCGGGGTCGAGATTCTTGATGCGGCCCTTGTAGATCGCGCCGACCATCCGGTGGTCGGACTCGCGCTCGATCTCGAACTTCTCGAGGCGGCCGTCGACGAGCAACGCGACGCGTTTCTCGAGGGGTTCGGAATTGATGATCAGCTCGCGGTAGGAGCCTTTCTCTTTCTGGAACACCGCGAGGATTTTTTGCAGCAGCGGGCGGTTTTTGGAGCGTTCGGCGGCGCCGGCTTTTAGTTCAGCGGGGCTGACGGGACCGGTATCGGGGGAGAGGGGAGGGTTGGCGAGTTCCTCATCATATTTTTGGGCGACGTCCTGGGGGCCGTCGGAGTTGGGGTGCGATTGATCGCTCATGGTGCGGATGGGCTGTTGGATTTACGAGGCACCTAGGAGCAGCAGTTGAGGCGCAGGAAATTCCGGCAGGGCGGTCGATATCGGGGGAAAGCGATTTCATGCGAAATCCTTTCGGAAGCGATAGACGCTCTGGACCAGTCCTTGCAACAAGCAGCAACTGAGCACGAAGGAGCCACCGTAGCTAATAAAGGGAAGCGGTATGCCCGTGATGGGCACGAGACCGATGGTCATGGCAATGTTCACGAAGATGTGCACCAGGAACAGCACCGTGACGCCAATGGCGAGAAGGGTGCCGAGCCGGTCTCTTGCGAGGCCGGCGATGCGAATGCCGTTAAAGAGAACCAAACCAAACAGGCCGAGAACCGTGATGCTTCCCAGGAAACCTTTCTCTTCGGCGATGACCGAAAAGATAAAATCGTTGTGCGCGACCGCGCGCGGCAGATAGCCGAGCTGCGCCTGCGTGCCTTCCGTCCAACCCTTGCCGGTGAGCCCGCCGGAACCGACCGAGATCAGCGACTGCCGCTGGTTCCACGCGATGCCCATCGGGTCGACCTTATCGGGACGCACAAAGGGCAAGATTCGGTTGCGTTGGTAATCGCGGAGCGGAAGCCAGGAGGAATATTTATCGCCGTCTCGATAATGATGGGATTTGAGCTGGGCGATCTCGGACTCCGGAAGTTTCATTTCCCCAGCCAACTCTGCACCGGTAGGCTCGCGTCCGAGCGAAGTGACTAATTTTACCGTCGTCTTCTGCATCCTGACATTCTCTAAAAATTGGAGATAGCGATAGCTGTCCCAGACCACGGCGCCGACGATCAGAAGGAAAACCCCGAGTGCTCCGACGAAAAAACGCACGGAAAGCTTCGAAACATAGAGCATGGAGAACACCATCGGGGGCAGGACAATCGCCGACTTCAAGTCAGGCTGGGCCAAGATCAAGAGCAAGGGGGTACCTACCGCAAGGGCCAATTTCCCCAGCACGCCCAGCGAGCGGGAAACACTCCCGATTTTCGATCGGACAAGGATGCTCGCGGTGATCAGCAGCACGCCAATCTTTGCCGTTTCCGACGGTTGAAAAACAAAGAGCCAGCGGCGCGAACCGTAAACCTCCCGGCCGATGCCCGGAATCAGCACCAGCACGAGTGCCAATACGCACGCGGCATAAATCCAGTGCACCACGCTCAGCCAAAAACGGTAGTCGATCAGCGACACCACCGTGTAAACGCCGGCGCCGAGACTCAAAAAAACCACCTGTTTGAACCAGTAAACCCTCATCATCGTGAACACACCGATCATGGTCGGCGACGTGAAGGTGAACGACATGCCGAGTTTCGTCACCGTCAACGATTCAGGCATCACGATGCGTTGCGTGGAGAACTGCGCTGAGTAGATGAAGGCGACGCCAATCAGGCTCAGCCCGATCAACGCGAACGGCGTGGCCACATCCCATTTCGAACGGGTCGTTGTCTTGAAGAAGCCAATATAGTCGGTCGGTGCCCTCAGATTCACAGGTTTTCCGCGACTTCATCGCCCGGATTGCGCCGGCGCAAGTTCCCTCGAAGAGATTCTCTGCGTCTTCGCGCGCGATTCGCTTTTGCAGCGGCCGACCAAGGGTGAATGCAATCGAAAAGCCCGGGAAAATTTCACGGGAAGTCTGCGGGTGAACCGGGAAAGTCTTGAGGCAGCGGTCGTCGCCCATAAGGTCGCGGTCCCTTGACGTTATCAGTGAGCGCCGCCGACTTCGCGTTTCTGATCGCCGGGAGCATTTCCATTGATTGGGGGCTCACGGTGGGGGCGATCGTGGGCGGAAGCATTGTGGTTTGGGTGCTCACCCGGCAAATGCGTCGCGTCGCCCACGAGCAAGCCGCGGAACTCGTCGAAGTCGCCCGCCGCGAAGCCGCCGTCGCCGCGGAGGAGCTGAAGCAGAGGGCCGAAATCGAGATTCAGGAAAAACGCTCGGACCTTAACCGCGAGTTCGACCGGCGCGAAATCGAGTCGGATGTCCGCCTCCGCGAGATTCGCGCCCACGAGGAATCACTCGCCTTGCTCGACTATCAGCTGGAGCAACGGCAGGAACGCCTGAACCGCGAGAGCGCCGCCGTGAAACAGGCGCGCGATGCCATCCGGGCGCTTTCGAAAAGCGTGCGCAAACGGCTCGAAGGCGTTTCGCAGATGGATGCGGAGGAGATCAAAAAGCAGTTGCGCGAGGAAGTGCTGTTGGAGTGTCAGGACGAGCTCCGCGCCCTGCGCCGCGCCACGCTCGAGAAATCCGAGCAGGAAATGCAGACCGAGGCGCGCCGGATTCTGGTCGCTTCGATGCAACGGATCGCCAGCAAGCCGAACAACGATCTGACCGCCACGCTCGTGCATCTCCCCAGCGAGGAGATGAAAGGCCGCATCATCGGCCGCGAGGGCCGGAATATTAAATCGTTCGAAGCCGCGACCGGCGTGACGTTGCTGATCGATGAGTCGCCGCAGATGGTGCTGATCTCCTCGTTCGATCCCGTCCGCCGGGAAGTTGCCCGCAGTGCGCTCGATGCGCTCATCAAGGATGGCCGCATCCATCCGGCAACCATCGAGGAATTCGTGAAGCGTGCCCAAGAGGAGATTGATCTGGTGACAACTCAGGCCGGCGAAGAGGCCGTGGCGAAACTCAACATCAACGGCCTCCATTCCGAGATCATCAAGCTGCTCGGCCGCCTCAAATACCGTTTCTCGTACAATCAAAACGTGCTCGATCACTCGGTGGAGACAGCGTTTCTCGCTTCGTTGATCGCGAGTGAAGTCGGCCTCGATCCGAATGTCGCGAAACGCGCCGGGCTCCTGCACGACATCGGCAAGGGCGTCTCCGGGGAACTCGAGGGCAGCCACGCCGGGATTGGCGCCGATTTTATCAAGCGTTTCGGCGAGACGCCCATCGTGGTCAATGCCGTGGCGGCGCATCACGAAGAGGTGAAGCCCGAGACCGTTTATGCGGGCCTCGTGATCCTGGCCGATACGATCTCCGCGACGCGCCCGGGTGCCCGCGCCGAGTCGATGACGAGTTACATCCAGCGATTGGGCCGCCTGGAGAAACTCGCGCTCTCGCTCGACGGCGTGCAGCAGGCGTTCGCGATTCAGGCGGGCCGCGAGATTCGCGTCGTCGTCGCGCCGCAGGCGGTCACCGACGACGGTGCGCGCGAACTTGCGAAAGAACTCCGCCGCCGCATCGAGCTCGAGCTGCAATACCCGAGCACGATCAAGATCACCGTGATCCGCGAGAGCCGCTTCACCGAAACGGCGACGTGAGGCGAAGGAGTAGCGAGTAGCGGGTAGGAGTAGCGAGCATTGGCAGCCGCGTCTCGGACGAGTTTTTCACCCGCCACTTAGTTATCTGTTATTTCCGCCAGGTCTTTCTACTCGCTACCCGCTACTCGCTACCCACTACTTTTCGAAAATGTCCGATCCGAAAATCCTCGAGACTTTCCCGAATCCCGCGTCGCACCGCGACTACGAGATTGCGCACACGCATCACGAGTTCACCTCGATGTGCCCGATTACGGGACATCCCGATTTCGCCGCGATCACCGTCCGCTACGTGGCCGACAAAAAGTGCGTGGAGCTCAAGTCGCTGAAGCTCTACTTTCACGCCTACCGGAACGAGGGGATTTTCTTCGAAGCGGTGACGAACAAGATCTGCGACGACTTGGGTGCGGTCCTTGCGCCCCGAAAGCTCACGATCATTGCCGACTGGAAAGGCCGGGGCGGGATTTCGTCGGTGGTCACCGCCGAGTGGTCCCCACCGCGACGCACGAGGCGTTAGACGGACCAGACGATTCGTTGCGGAGGCTTGATTGTGGCAATGCGAAGGTAATGATCCGCGCGAACCCCATTCCCCATGCGTATTCTTCCTGTCCTCTGCCTTGGCTTGGTCTTGAGCTCGTCGACCTTCGCCGCGGAAACGGCGACGGCCTCTGACACACCACCCCAGTTGCGCGGATTGCTCTCCACGGAAGGCGAACGCCTGTTCTCGCTCGTTGCTCCGGGAGGCTTGGCGCCCAAGTGGGTCAAGTTAGGCGCGACGTTCGATGGCTGGGAGCTGGCGGATTTCAAGCCGGCCGACGAGACGCTCACGCTCAAGAAAGGCGCGAAGACCGTGATGATTAAAATGGAGGGAAGTGCGATTGGAAGCGCTGCCAGCCCGGCGGCGAAAGCGACCCTTGCCCAGGCGGAAGAAGTTATCCGTAAGATGGATTTCGACCGAATGATGTCGAAAATGATGGACCAGCAGAAGGACGCGATGGTCAACATGACGCGTCAAATGGGCCAGGGTGCGACGACCGGAGCTGACCGGGAGGCGGTCGCCGCGTTTCAGAAAAAGACGATGGATACCCTGTTCGAAGCGATGGATTTTGGGCAGATGAAAAACGACATGGCGCAGGTCTACAGTGAAACGTTCACGGCGGACGAATTGCGCGGACTTTCCGATTTCTACAGCACGCCTTCCGGCCTGGCCATGATCGAGAAGCAGCCCGAAGTAGCCCAAAAGATAAATGGTTTGATGATGTCCCGCATGATGACGGCGATGCCGAAGATCCAGGCGATGAGCAAGGAGTTCGCCGCTGAACAAGCCGCCAAGCGCGCGGCGGCAGGTGGATCGGCGCCAGCTCCCGCCCCGAAGTGAGCGGTCGAGCGCCGACACCGTCACATCCTCCACTGGGCGAAGAGGCCGCTTTCGCCGCCGCCGCCGTCCGATAAGAATTATCCGTTCAA
>JBDSSU010000214.1:0-5096 GCA_039928635.1 Opitutaceae bacterium
CGAATGCCCCACGACTCGTTCGTGTTGGTCAGGATCTGCTGCACCCCGCGAATCTCCAAACCCTTTAGATGCAGCCAGTTGCCTTTGACACTGATTCCCCTAATCCGGACAGGCGTGACCAGCTGATGAAAATCCAAAATCGGCGTCTCATCCTGGTACGCCCAATAGTTGATGCGTTTCCCTTCCTGGCCGCTCTTGTTGAGCAAAATGCCAATCTCCCTCTTGGTTCCGCTGAACACGTATTTTCCGCCCCGGAGCCACACCGTATCACCCGGCGAGACCGCCTCCTGGGCGCGCGTGACAGTGGCGAACGGTTGTGCGAGTGTCCCCGGATTCGCGTCCTGCCCATCAGGATGGACGTAGAATTCTGCGGCGGTTGCAGGCTGCCACGCGAGCAGCCCGGCAACAACCGCCCACGAAAAGCAAAAACGGAATGTCATGATCTTGAGGCGGGGTGTTTTATCGGAGGCCGAACGACACCCTTGGCCGACATGCGCGACCAACTCAAGCCCGCGGCGCGCCACGCTGCCGCGAAAGACGAGGGCATCCAGATGGGTCATGTCGTGAGCAGTTCGAAGAGGGTCAGGCCGTTTCATGTTTCACGTCCACGCGCGACCTCACGCGATGAGATTTGAATGTGACATGAAACGGCCTGCCCGACGGACTGCGTCAAAACGAACGTTGCCAGAAAGGGAAATCGACGGACGATTGCGCTCATGAAGCCGACCAAAATGGCGCTGTATGTTCGTCGAACTTTGGCGGTGATCGCGGTGCTGGGATGCTGGGCGAGGAATGCGTCGGCGGCGGACAGTGACCAGGCAAGGGTGGCCGACTACACCAAGTTTTGGCGTACGGCCTTGGCGTCAGCCAGCGGCATTTCGGAAGCGGTTTTGGCGCCGCTGATCCAAGTCGAGGAGACCGAAATCAGCACGTGGAACTCCGGGAAAACGTTCCGGGTTCGTTATGCCGTCAAGCTGGACTGGTTGACCGTCACACGGGAAGACCAGTTCATGGTCTGGATCAACGAAAGCGAAAGCGCCTATCGTCAACATGGCTTGCCGCGTGACACTTGGCTGACCGGGGCGCACTTGAATACCGTCATCGCCAGGAAGCTATTTGAAACGACTCTGGGTCGCGTGGATCCAACGATCAAACCGGCCTTTACCTCGCTCGATGAGGCGAAAGCTTTTGTCCGCAAAGAGCACAAACTGACTGCCCTCGAGCGGGCGGAAATCACCTTCTACGTGCCGGGGAAAGTGCCGCGCGAGGATGGGCTGCCGTATCCGGTCTGGTCCGCCGTCCTGGATGAAAAGGCCAACAAGGCCCTGAATGGGTATCTAAATCTTGTCACCAAGGACGGGAAATCATGGGAGAACGCCATTCGTTTTTATGGCGTGCCCCCGCGCGGTGTTTCACCGGAGAAAAACTGAGGCCCGGGGCGCACGCGGGGTCGCTCCCAACAGCACCGGATGTCGCTCGAGATCTTGCAGCCAAGTTGGCCAATCAAGAGTCAAGACCTGACGTCTTCCGCTGCGCCGTCTTCCGCTGCGCCATAAGGCGGGTGTGATTATACACCCGCCTTCTCATTCCTACTGGTTAGCCGCTTCTTTCGAACCCTCTTTGAAATGGACGATCGTCACGACCCAAACCTCCGACTGCGAAGACTGATAGATGATGCGGTAAGGAGACTCGTGCACTTCCTTCAGCAACGCTTCGGAATATTCGTGAATCGGATGTCCCTGACCGGGTGCCAATGCTCCACGCGCTCGATGATCCGAGCTACCATCCGTGCGGCGTAAAACTCTGAATCCTGCGCAATGAAGCGCCGAATCGCTTTGAGCGAACGCCGCGCTTCGGAAGACCAACTGATGGTAACAGCAGCGCGAATTCCTTCCGGATGGCTGCGTGCGAGTGCACGCGACCAGCTCGGATATCCGCAAGGCCAACCTCGATCTTCTGCGGCACGTAAATGCGATACATGAGATCATCCCGCTTGGAGGCCGGAGAAAGCCCCGGAACGAGTTTGATGGCTTTCGATTTGACGCTCGAACGCTTCGCAACAGCTGACGGCATGCGGCGAAATTTGGCACGACCATGCGGATTGGGAAGTGACCTCTTTGCCTCACGTTTGATCAGCCACGGGCCAGCAGGCCCGTTGGCTGTAAGAGTTCGAAGAGGGTCAGGCCGTTTCATGTTTCACGTCCACGAGCGACCCCACGCGACGAGATTTGAATGAACATGAAACGGCCTGGGCTTGGCAGACGGTTTAAAAATCAGGCGTCCCCATCAGCGGCGATTTTGTCAAGATTCGCGCGTGCCCAGGATTCAATTACCGCGAGGATTTGGGCAACACGCCCTTGCGTGCCCCCGTTGCCCGTCCTCGAGCGTCGAAAGATCTCGCTCGCACGGAAATTGACGGGCATGGCAAAAGGTTAAAGCAACGACACGCCGCGCGGGGTTGGATTTTTTCCGCGCCGCCTGTCACCAGAACGGCGATAGAGCGAAGGGAATTATCCATGGGACCATCCGAACCAAAAAAAACCAGAATTAACCCATCCACTGAGATCAATCAGGTTTCTCCCCAATTGAATGGCCCCTTGGAGCCGGATCGCGCAACCGCCTCGTTGCGACGGGTCGGAATCGAGCTGTTTCTCGCCTCCACGTGCGCCCTGGTACTCGAATTAGCCCTGATCCGCTGGCTCCCGGGGAGGGTTCGCGTGATGGCCTATTTTCCGAATTTGGTCCTGATCGCCTCCTTTCTCGGCCTCGGCATCGGCGCGCTGGCTCGGGTTCGCCGCAGCGGGGTGATAGGTCTCGGCACCTTCGCTGTGATTGGGGCAGGGCTTTACCTTAGCCGCTATGCTTTCACTTCCGATTCGGATGGAGCAGCAGAACACCTCTGGCTGCTCTACTTCGATCTCCCTAAAGGAGCGCCCGTCGTCAATGGAGTCGTCCTGCCCATTGCTCTCATCTTTTGTCTAACCGCTCTCGCCTTCGTGCCTTTGGGCGGCGCCATCGCTCTACGTTTGCAGGTGTTTCAAAAACAAGGCCGACCCTTGCAGGGTTATGCCCTCGATTTGCTTGGTTCTTTAGTCGGCGTGCTTGTCTTCCTGGCATTTTCGGCCGGCGGGGTGCGACCGATGTGGTGGTTCGTATCCGCCCTCGTTCTGGCATTCGCAATTCTTCCCCGAAGTGCCATTGCGTTTCTCTTTCATGGGCTGTCGATCGCGGTTCTGGCCGCCATGGTACATTTTACCGACGACGCCGATCTCTACAGCCCCTACTACGCTTTGCGAGTGGTACGGCTTAGCGGCGATAAGCCATTGGCCGTATTGACCAACGGATCTCTCCACCAATACATCCTGGATTTGCCAAAACCGCTTGAGGCCGAATCGGGGCCGAACGTCCACCTCATCCGAGATGGTTACAGACTTCCCGTCACTAGTCTTAAGCAGAAGCCCACTCGCGCTCTTGTGATCGGCGCGGGCACGGGCAACGACGTTGCGGTGCTGCTCGAAGCCGGTGTGCCCGAGATCCACGCGGTGGAAATCGATCCTGCCATCATCGAAATTGGGCGTAAATTGCATCCGGCGCGTCCTTATGGGGGCCCGCGCGTAATCATGCACAACATGGACGCCCGCGCTTTTCTCGAAAGCACGGATCTAAAATTCGATCTGATCATTTTTGGCACGCTCGATTCCATGACGCGCCTCTCAGCGCTGGCCAATGTGCGGCTCGACAATTTTGTGTACACCGTCGAAAGCATTCGAGCGGCTCGGGATCATCTGACTCCCGACGGAGGCTTGGCCCTCATGTTCATGACGAGCCGCGAATACATCCACGAGCATCTGTTCGGGATTTTAGCTGATGCATTTGACGAGCCGCCGTTGGTGTGGCGGAAAATGCACGTCGTATTCAACACGATTTACTTTGCCGGGCCCGGCTTTATGCCGCTCAGAGAAAAGGAAGAATTTCATGATCGGGCCTTGGAAATCACCAAGAGCCGCGCTGAAGCGCCGACGGACGACTGGCCCTTTCTCTACCTCAACGGTAGATCGATACCCTTCTTCTATTTCAAGATCGTGGGACTCGTGCTGGCGACTGCCGTCGTCTTTCTTCTGGCTGGCTCTACGACGTTACGCACCTCGATTTCCACCGGCAAAATCGATCTCGAGATGATGCTTTTCGGGGCGGCCTTCCTGCTGGTCGAGGCAAGCTTTGTCACCGAAATGAATCTGCTCTTTGGTGCAACGTGGCGGACGAGCGCCATCGTTTTTGCTGCTTTGCTGTTGGCGTTGCTGATAGCGACACTCGTGGCGGAAAAGCGCCGCGTGGACAGCCGGTTGGCCTTAGCTGGTGTCGCCATTGCCTTAGTGACGATCGCGATGCTTCCTCTCCGAACGATCGCGCCTACAGCCGAATTGCCCAGGGTATTATTTGCCATCGCCGTTTGCGGCACGCCCATCCTCTGTGCTGGGTTGGCATTTGCGTCGCGTTTTGCCGCCCGTCGCGAAACGGATGCCGCCTTCGGGTGGAATATTCTCGGAGCGGTGTTCGGCGGTGTGCTGGAACTAGCATCGATGATTCTCGGACTGCGCGCTCTTTTCCTAATCGCTGCTGTGCTTTACCTCTTCGTTCTGTGGTTAGTGATTAAGCAGATGTCGGCAAATCCCGTTAGACCGCTCCAGTCCCACGCCCACCCTTGAGGTTCCTCGAGGGCGATCCGAGGGAGTCAGGATCGGGCAGGGGTTCATGTCATGAATCGTAATAAGACGCGTTTGATCGCGGGTCGAAAAGAATTGGTCACGGCCATCAGCGTTCATCTCGCGCACCACAACCTTAAGCCGACGCCTTATCGCTGGAAAGCCGAGGGCGCGACGATCTTGGAAAAGATCCATCGCGCACGACTGGCATAGGCCAAACCTGTTTTGTAATGCCATTAGAAAGGGGACAGCCAACGGGGACGGCGAAAAGGGGTCATGTCGTGAATCTTGACAAGGCTTCCCTTCGAACCGGCGGAAGTCGCCACTGTTCATGGTGTCAATAGTCACGACATGCCCCATTCAATCGCTGACCGTTTAGCAGGAGGAGGCGAT
>JBDSSU010000215.1:0-2856 GCA_039928635.1 Opitutaceae bacterium
GCGACCCTCGTGGGCCAAAATCTTGGCGCCGGCCACCCCGACCGGGCGGAGGCCTCGGTCCGCATCGCGACCAAGTATAATGTGATTTTCCTCAGCGTGGTCGGTGTGCTCTTCGTGATCTTCGCGCGACCGCTGGCGGGAATTTTCACGACCGACCCCGAGGTGTTCCATCACGCGTCCCGCGCCTTGTGGGTCGTGAGCCTCGGGTTTCCGCTCTTCGCGATCGGCATGTGCCTCGAAGGCGCCTTCAACGGCGCCGGGGACACGCGCACGCCGACCCGCCTGAATTTTTATTGCCTGTGGCTGTGCCAGGTCCCACTCGCATGGCTGCTCGCAAAACCGCTCGGACTGGGCGCGACGGGCATCTACATCGCGGTGCCAGTCTCCTTCTCGATCCTCGCGCTGTGGAGCGGCGTGCTCTTCAAGCGCGGGAAGTGGAAGCTGCAGAAAGTGTGAGGCGTCCGAAGGCAGCCGGCGCGCGACTGGCGTCGATCTTCGAAACCAACGCGCTTCGCCCGCATGCGTGCAAAGCGCGCAGTTCGCGGTGCGCTCGCGGCAAGCGGAGATGATCCATCTCCACTGGCAAAACGGCCACGCGCAGAAACCGAATCAGCCCAAACGCTTCTTTTCCCGGTGCGGTTTGGTGGATTGCACCCCACGTGAAACGAAATCTTTTCCGCGCGTCGCAACGCTCCCGCCTCCGGTGCCTTCCCCGTTTCGCGACGCCTGACTCCAGCCTGCTTGAGCCCGGGCGGTCTGGGCTCTCGCTTCCCCGAGGAGACCGTCAAGTCGTGCTACGCTCGTGTGCAGACTTTCGACCTGGCCCTCCATCGCGCACGCCGTGCTCGCAGTTTCCTCGGCGGCCACCGCGAGCGTTTGCGCGATGCTTCGCTGTTCGGAAACCGACTGGTTGATTTCGCCGATGGCCGCGGCCTGCTGGAGAAAATTCGTGCCGATTGAGGTGACGATCTCGCTCACCTCTTCGATGCCCCGAAACACGTTCTTGAATTGCGCGGAAAGCTGGTCGGATTTTCCGATAGCCACGGCGGTGTCGTTCGAAGATGCCCCGATCAGCTCGGCCGTTTCGCAGGCCGCTTCGGCGCAACGGGCGGCCAGCCGCCGCACTTCGTCCGCGACCACCGCAAAACCGGCGCCGGCTTCACCGGCGCGGGCTGCTTCCACGGCGGCATTCAATGCGAGCAAGTTCGTCTGAAAGGAGATTTCGTTTATCCGCGAAATGATCTGGTTGATCTTCTGGCCGGAGTTGCGCGCGGAATTCATGGCCTGATCCAGCTCCTGGATCGTGCCGAGGCCGGCGTGGACCGCATCTCGCGTGCGCGAGGTCGTGGCGCTGGCCTGCGTCGCATGATTCTTGTTGGCGTCGGCGACGGCAGACACGTCGTTCACATGAGAGCCGATCCGCTCGAGGGCGGACGCATAGTGGTTGGCATCATCGGCGATTTGGTTGCCGGCGGAGGTGAGCTGGCCGGAGGCCGACTGCACGCCGTCGGCCGCTTCGACGATGCTGCGGGAAACCGTCACCAGATGGCTGCGCGTACTGCGCGTGATCGCGAGATTGACGACCAGGCTCAACGCGATGCCAAACATCATGACCGCGCCGATCAGGTAGGCCCGCTGCTGGCGCTCGCGCGCCACCCCCCGGAGTTTTTTATCGGCGAACGCGAAAGAGTAGCCGTACACATCCTGGTAGGATTGAAAATGATTGCGCACGAGTTCCGGCAGGGTCGTGGCTTTCGGAACAAAGGTCGGCAGCGGCTGGTTCTCCAGCTGCAACCCGGCAAGATCGGTCAGATATTTATAGAAGGCGGTGTCGTCCTCGGTCTTTCGTGTGGTGGCTCGAAAGTAGGCGCGGAGCTCCGGCTGAAACTGGAGCATGTAATATTCGTTTTCGGTCGAGTTGATAAACTGTCGGCGGAGGATGGCGAGTTCGTCATTCTTCAGGCCGGAGTTTGCCAACCCGTGCAGGGCCAGATCGGTTGCTCCGGACTCCTGCAGCTGCATTTTCAGCATGGCTCGGATGGCGTCGAGGAGGTTGAGGGCGGCGGGCGTCTTGAGCGTCTGGCGGTAACACTCTCCGACGTAGAGCGCCGTGTACGAGAGCTTCAGGTAAATCTGAAAAACCTCCCCAGGCGTACGTTTGGCCTCCAGCGTACCGGTGCGGGCGTCCGGGAGCTGGTCCGCGAAGAAGTTCCGGATCTCCACGCCGCGCTCGGCAAAGATCTTCGCATGCGGACCCGCAGTTAACCGCTCGATCTTCGCATCCAGCCCGGCGACGACGCGATCGGTGGCTGCAAAAACGGACTGATAGTCGGCCAGCAGTTTGACATCCTCGCGGTGAGCTCCGTAACGCAGGGCCGCGAAGCGTTCGGCGGCAATTTGATCGGTGATGGAAACGAAGTCCAAAACCTCGGCATGAAAGGCCGCGAGGTTCTCCGTGTCTTCGACGAAACGGCGATACTCGGCATAAAAAGTCCGGAACGACATCCCGCCCAAACCGATCATCCCGACAATCGGGATCATCGTAAGCAGCAAAAGCCGCCGAGGAATACTGAGTTTAAACCTACGCCGCCACATGAGGGTCTTAACCTATCGGTCCCTTCACCCCTCAACCTAAGCGGTAATGCCGCCTTCTTCCCCGGTCTTGCGCCAGAAGCGGTTGGACGAAGCCCAACCCGCCGACCTCGATTCAACTCGAGGGGAATGTCGCGAATTTCTCGACTCAGAAAGAGCGCGAGGAGAGGTGAGGCTCGCCGGACCGCTGAGTTGGTAGCCGACGACCGAAAAGCCGTGTTGCGTGGCCAGTCGCGTCGCGAACGCCGGTGCGACCCTCGTGGG
>JBDSSU010000216.1:0-12670 GCA_039928635.1 Opitutaceae bacterium
CGCTACTCGCTACTTTCCGCCCGCCCCCGCCGCCATGTCCGTCGATTCCGCCAAACTCACGCCGATGATGCAGCAGTACTTCGAGGTGAGGCGCGGCCTCCCGCCCGATACCCTGCTGCTCTTCCGCCTGGGCGATTTCTACGAGATGTTTTTCGACGATGCCGTCGTCGCCTCGCGCTTGCTCGGCCTCACGCTGACCAAGCGACAGGAACATCCGATGGCGGGTTTGCCGTATCATGCGGCCGACAATTATGTTTCAAAGTTACTCGCCGCCGGAAAGAAGGTCGCGATTTGCGATCAGGCAGAACCGGCCAAAGCGGGCAAGCTCGTGCGCCGTCAGCTCACGCGTATTCTGTCCCCCGGCACGACCTTGGCGGCCCATCAACTTGACGCCGCCCGCAACCACTACCTCTGCGCGCTCTCGCTGGACAAACACGGCTTGCACGCGGCATGGCTCGATCTTTCCACGGGCGAATTCAAGTTGGCGACGGATGCCCGCATCGCCGATCTCCTACCGGTGCTGACCGCGCTCGATCCCGCGGAATTGCTCGTGACGGAAGGTGAGCTTTCGCGCTGGCAGGCGACGCCGCACGACCAGACGGCCGTCCATGCGCTGCACGCGTTCGCCACGACGCGGTTGGTCACCGAACTTCCCGGCTATCACTTCGAAACCGGCGCGGGCGCGAAGACCGTGATGGACACGCTGGGGGTCTTAAACTTGCAGGGCTTCGGGCTCGTTCACAGTCATGCGGCGCTCGGACCGGCGGGCGCACTGGTGTACTACGCGACCGAAAATCTCTGCGCGAAACCCGAGAACCTCCGTGGACTGCAGGAGTACCGGAGCGCACGGACGCTCCTGCTGGATCCGGCCACCTTGCGAAACCTGGAGATTTTTTCCTCCAGCCGCGGCGAACGCACGGGCTCGTTGCTGCACGCGATCAATCGCACGAACACGGCTGCCGGCGCCCGCCTGCTCGAGCAGTGGTTGGCGGCTCCCACGCTCGAACTCGCCACGATTCAGCGCCGTCAGAAGCTCGTCGGCGAACTCCTGGCTCAGCCCACGAATCTGGCCGAACTCCGGGATCTGCTCGCCAGCGTGCGTGATATCCCGCGCATCCTCGGCCGCCTCCAAAATCGTTTGCGCAACCCCCGCGAGCTCGGAGGCGTCCGGGACACCCTCGCGCAGATTCCTGGTTTGCAGGCGGCGCTCCGGCGTTTTGGCGCGGAGTCGCAACTCGGCACGCTGGCCGCGGAGTTAGCGGAGCTTCCCGCGTTAACCGCCCTGCTGCGATCGGCGCTCGCGGCCGAGCTGCCCAATGATCTGGCCGATGGAAATTTCATCCGCACCGGTCATGACCCGGAACTCGATCGGCTGCGTTCACTGACCACCGACAACAAAACCTGGCTCTCCGACCTCGAGCGCGCGGAGCAGGAACGCACCGGCATCCGCAGCCTCAAGGTGCGGTTCACGAATAATTTTGGCTATTACATCGAGATCACGAAGGCCAACCTCCACCTCGTTCCGTCTGATTACGTGCGGCGTCAGACGACGGTGGGAGGCGAGCGATACGTCACCGATTCGTTGAAACAAAAAGAGAAGGAAATTCTGCACGCCGAGGAAAACGCGCTCGCCCGCGAGCACGAATTGTTTGCCACGCTCGTGGCCGCCGTGCTCGACGATTCCATCGCGCTCTCACGAACTGCCGATGCCCTCGCTGAACTCGATGTGCTCGCCGGTTGGGCCCAGCTGGCGCGGGAGTGGGATTATTGCCGTCCGACGCTCGATGAGAACGAGGTCCTTGAGATCGTCGAAGGGCGGCATCCCGTCGTGGAGCAGATGCTGAAATCTCCGGACTCGGCCACCGCCCACGGCTCGAGCCAGTCCTTCGTGCCGAACGACACCTTGCTGAGCTGCGATGACGCTCAGCTCGCGCTCATCACGGGCCCGAATATGGCGGGGAAATCGACCTACATCCGCCAGGTTGCACTCATCGCCTTGCTCGCGCAGATCGGTTGTTGGGTGCCGGCGAAATCCTGCCGGGTGGGATTGGTCGATCGCATCTTTTCGCGCGTCGGTGCGAGCGACGACCTCGCGCGGGGCAACTCAACCTTCATGGTCGAGATGAATGAGACCGCGAACATCCTCAATCATGCCACGACGCGCTCCCTGATCATCCTCGATGAAATCGGTCGGGGGACTTCCACGTATGATGGACTCTCGATCGCCTGGGCAGTCGTGGAGCATCTTCATCACGAAGCGGATCGCGGGCCGCGCACGCTGTTCGCGACGCATTACCAGGAGTTGACGCAGCTCGCGAAACACCTGCCCCGCCTCCGCAACTTTTCCGTCGCGGTCAAAGAGTGGAACGACGAGATCGTGTTTGTGCGCCGGGTGGTGCCGGGTGCGGCGGATCGGAGCTATGGCATCCAAGTCGCGCGGCTGGCAGGATTGCCGCTGAGCGTGATCGAGCGCGCAAAAACCATTCTCGCGAAACTCGAAAGCGACGACGCGAGTGTCACCCTTCCGTCTGCCGCACCCCAGGCGAGACCGAAAAAGAAAATCACCGTCGCGCCGCCGGATGACTCCCAGCTCAGCCTCCTGTGAGGCTATCCGACGAGCGGAAATTCCAAAAATCGCGCCGCGGCCTGCATCCGCTTGTCCCCCGTAAACAGCGGACCAGCGTCAACCCCGCGAAAGGTGGCGAGATGAACGGCATCCAGCGTGCGCAGCGGGACGTGCGGGTGCACCTCCAGCATCACTTCCGTGGCATCGCTTAATGTGGCGAAATTCAGGGGGAAAAGGGTAAGCGCGTCCTCCCGGATATCTCCGAGGAAGGCCTCCCAGGCGCGCTCCCGCACCGCCGCGCTGATGTGCTTTGCTTTCTCCTTCGCCAGGAGCGCCGCCCACATTTCCGCATAAGCAAGCTCGGACGATGCGAGGGGCACCCCACTGACCTTCTCGCTGCACGCCACCGAATCGGGTTCGGCGACGTACAGCTTTACGAGAATCGATGTGTCGAGATACATCGATCCCGCTCAATAACGCCCGTCCCGCATCTTGCGAATCAGGGCGGTCGAATCCGGGGACACTGGCATCGATCGCAGCAGATTCCAGTGCGGTTTGAACGGCTTCCCTTTCAGGGCCGGCTTGTAACGCACGATCATCGCCGTTGGCACGCCATCGCTCGTAATCACGATCTCTTCACCGGCCGCGGCCCGTTGCAGCAAACTCGAGAGCTGATCCTTGGCTTCGCGCACGCCGAGGACTTCGCGTTCCGCGGCAAGGGCTGCTTCATGAAGCGTCGCCCCGCTGTCTTTCGCTTCCGGATAATTCCTAAGAACCGGTTTCTTGCGTTTCATCCTTCCACGTGGCCTCATGAGGCCACATTCGTCAACCTTTTTTTTCGCTACCCTGCCGCATGGCCCAGAGTTGCTTCGCCTGCGCGATCGTCTCGGCCAGCGCCTGAGGGGTGAGGGCCTGTTTCGGGTCGTCGCCAATTCCCTTGGCGGGTTCGACGTGCGCCTCGATGCAAAGCCCATCCGCTCCATATGCCACCGCGGCCAACGCCGCGCCAGGGACGTAGACCGCCTTGCCGACCGAATGCGACGGATCGACCACCACGGGCGCCCAGGTTTTTTCCTTCAACAGCGGCGTGATGCTTTCGTCCGGGTGATTACGGTAGCCATCCAGCGTCGGCGTGGTCCCGCGCGGGCACAGAATGATGTTGGGATTTCCGAACGCGACGACGTACTCCGCGGCCGAGATGAATTCGCTCAAGGGGCCCATGTGAATGCTGCGCTTCAGCAGCACGGCGACGTCCCTTTCAGCGATCGCTTTTCCGATTTGCCGGAGGAGCGAGTAATTCAGCGCATTGCGCGCGCCGACCTGGAGCGAATGCACTCCGGCATCCAGGACGAGTTTGATGTGCGCCTCCTCCATCACCTCGGTGTCGACGGGCAAACCCGTCCGGCGCGAAGCCTCCATGAGAATATCCAGCGACTTCACATCGCCTTGGAACGAGTATGGATTGGTGCGCGGTTTCCAAACGCCACCACGCAGAACATGCGCGCCAGCTTCCTTCACCGCCTGCGCCGTCTCGTAGAAATAATTGGGATTCTTCGGATCGATCGTGCACGCCCCAGCGATCACCAGCAGTTCTTCCCCGAGCGTCACGCCACCGAGTTTGATCCGGTGGGTCGCGAGATCCGAACGTTTGTCCATGAGCTTGAACGGCGACTGGATCCGATCGATGCGATCGATGTAGTTCAGCCCTTCCAGGCGGTTGATCATCAGATCATCCCGTTCGTCGCCCACGATGGCGTAGATGGTACGGACGGCGCCGATGATCGGCTGAATCTTGCAGCCAAACTCCGTCACGATGGCGGTGACTTCAGCGAGCTGCTCCAGGGTGAGGCGATTGGTCTTCGGAAGAATCATGGTCTCGCCGAGATTCCCGTGATCGTCCCTCACGTGTCAAAGAAACTTCTCGAACTCGGGAGGAGCCGGAGTCTGCGCGGAAAACGAACAGGTTTTCCCCCGGAACTCATAATCAAAGCGTGAACCCTGCGAATGGAGAAAAAGGCGTTTGGTGCCGGCACGTTTCGCAAACTCCCGATTGCGGGGGAAGTCGCCGTAGGTTTGGTCGCCCACGATGGGAAGATGCCGCTTCGCGCACTGCACGCGCAGCTGATGACTGCGGCCGGTGAGTGGTTCGAGCTGGAGGAGCGTCAGGCGCGGCTCTTTGCGGCCGGCGCGCACCACCTTCATGCGGCTCTCGGCGGGAACGTTCCCCGCTCTGGCATCGGTGCGGATGTGGCCCGCGCGTTTATCGACGGCGAGCAAATCGCGCCACACCTCGGTGGGAGCGCGCGGCGTCCCGAAGACCAGTGCATGGTAGATTTTGCGGACCTGCTTTCGTTTGAACTGCGCGCGAATCTCGGTGGCGAGTTCCACGCTCGCGGCGCCCAGGATCACGCCCGACGTCGCCGAATCCAAACGGTTCAACAGCCACAGCCGTTGCGCCACTCCGGCCGCGTCCTGCCATTCGTAGAATTCGCCGTCGAGGATGTAGCGCGAGGTCAGCAAGGACCGGGGCTCGTCACCGCGGGTATTCGGATGGGACAACACGCCGGCGGGTTTCGAAAAAGCTGCGAGGCCGTTGGCGTCGTGCAGCAACAAAGCGACATCCGGACCCAGCGGGAGAGACGACCAGTAACCGCTGCTCGCCGTCACTGATAGTAGAACTTGAACGTCATTTCCTGCTCGCTGCCGAGCACCGCGATCATGTCGTCGGTCCACTTGCCGTAGGGCGCCCGTTCCGTGATCGCGCTCATGCAGGCGCGGGAGGCGGCGTCGGTGGCGGTACTTTCGACTTTGACGACGCGCGTGATGGCGCCGTCGACGTTCATGATGAACTTCACTTCCACGGTGCTGCCGGAGCTCGGATAAACCCGGCTCTCGGAAAGGAGCCGCTCCCACTGGAGCTGCACGGTTTCGATCATTCGTTGGAGGTAAGCACCGTAGTTGCTCCACTTCGCGTCGACGGCGATTGGGCCGATGTTCGAGGTGCCGAGTTTATTTTCCGCGAAGATCGCCGGCCGCGTTTGCGCCTGCTTCACGATCATCGGGCGCGGACGAGGACGCTGGGGGTCGATTTGAGGCTGGGTGGTCGTCGCGCCCTGGATCAGCGGAACGTCCTTCAAGCCGGCTACCTTGTCCGGCACCTGCTGGGCGTTCTCGCTCGCCTTCGCAATATTGGTCCCGAACGAAGCTTTGTCATCGCCGTCGATTTTTTCGAAACCGCTGAGCGGATTCTGTTCAAGCTTGGGGGCTGCCACGGTCTGCTCTCTGGGGGGAGTTTCCAGTGCGGGCGGAGTTTCGGGTTGTTGCTCGACCGGCTTGCTCAACTGACCGCTGACAATGGACGGTGAGTCGAAATCTTTTTTCCCGTCGAGCGCCGGGCGGTCATTCTTCCCATCGGGCGTGGGCTTTTCCTGCGCGACCTGCTGGTTTTGCGCGGCGAAGTTCGTGGTTTTGTCCGGCTCGTTTTCCGGGGCATCAGGATTCGTCTCCACAAACCGGTTGGGCGGAGGCGGCGGTTCTTTGGCTGCGTCATCCTGGGCCAGCTCAATGTTGAATTCCTGCGTTGGCGTCGTGGCGGTCAGCGGCTTGTCCGGAGCGAGGCGGATGAGAAACGGGGCGAGAAGAAAGATCAGAACGTGTAGCAATACCGTTCCGAGGAGTCCGATCTGCACCGACCGCGTGTCGGGATTCTGGGAGAGCTGCACCCGGGGCCGCCGGCTTTTTTCCGGATGCTCCGGCGGAGTGAGGACGAGCGGGCTCATGCGTGGGTCAGGCGGCAATTAGCCAAGGAGACCCTGCTGCGTCAAAATTTGTTTCGTTGTTTCCATCGGCAATCCCATGATGTTCGAGAAAGAACCCTTCCACCCGGCGACAATCAGGTCGCGGCCGTCCTGGATGCCGTAGGCTCCCGCTTTATCGAGCGGATTCACGATTTTGAAATAGGCTTGGATCGTCGCGTCGTCGAACGGCTTGAAAGTCACCTCGCTGGCCACGCCTGCATCAAGCCGCACGCCATCCTGCCACCGTCGCAGAGCGACGCCCGTATAAACGATATGCGTACGGCCGGCCAGCTGGCGCAACATGTCCGCGGCCTCCGCAAGGTTGGCGGGTTTGTTGAGCACGCGATTGTCGATGAAAACGGTGGTATCGGCGCCCAGCACCCACGCTGCCGGATGGCGTTCCGCCACCCAGTCCGCTTTCAGCGCCGCGTTGTGCGCCACCATCTGACGCGGCTCAGTCGTGGGATCTTCGTGCTCGGTCACCTCGGCGACGACGACGTCAAAGGGCAGCCCCAATTCCGCCAACAACTCGCGCCGGCGCGGGGAGGCGGAAGCGAGAATGAGCCGTGGGCGCGTTTGAACATCGAGCGTCGAAACGGGAACGTTGAGCATCGACCTCAAACCGTTCGGTTCCCGGCCGGAACTTCAACGTTCAAAAATCACCACGTTGGAAGCCCGGCGTTCGAATTTCGATCTTCGTTCCGCAACGCCGCCTTGCGAGTTGTCAGCGCGTGGAAACACTCCACGGTCTGCTGCTAAAATCTTTCATGCGCATCGGTCTCGCTCAGCTCAATCCCACCGTCGGCGACCTCGCCGGAAACCGTCGCAAGATTTTCGAAGCCTATGCCGCCCTCGTGGCGAGCGGAGCTGAACTGGTGGTGTTTCCGGAGTTGATCGTGTGCGGTTATCCGCCCCGCGATCTGCTTTTCAAACGACGCTTTGTGCCGGACGTCGAGGAATCGCTCACCCAGATCGCCCGCGAGGTCGGTGAAGTTCCGGCGCTGATCGGCACCGTCGAACTCAACCGTTCTGGCAACGGCCGGGCGGCGTACAATGCGTCCGCATTTTGCCACCGGGGAAACGTCGTTACGCTCGCCCGCAAATGTCTGTTGCCGACCTACGATGTGTTCGACGAGGACCGCTACTTCGAGCCGGCGGCGGAACCTACCGTGATCGAGCATCAGGGCCGGCGGATCGGCATTACGATCTGCGAAGATCTTTGGACGCACCCGATGATCAGCACGCGCCGGCTCTATCACGGCGCGAACCCGCTGCAGCAACTCGCCGCGCAAAAATGCGATTTGATGGTAAACCTTTCCGCGAGTCCCTGGCACAGCGACAAAGGTGGGATTCGCCAAACCCTCGTCACTGACGCCGCGCGCGTCCTCGGCTGCCCGGTCGTTTACGTCAACGCGATCGGCGGTAACGATGAGCTGATCTTCGATGGTCGTTCGCTCGTCGCCGACGCCCAGGGGATCATCACGGCCGGTCTCGCCGCGTTTGCGGAGGAATTGCGCGTGGTTGACGTATTTTGTGGGCGGGGTGCCCCCACCCCGCTTCCGCAGGCGAAGGCGGGTGAGGGCACCCGCCCCACACCGACCGCGGTCCCCGCAGCGATTCATCCGACCTTCGCGCAGGAGGAGATGGCTGACATTTACCACGGCCTCGTGCTTGGACTGCGCGACTACGCGCATAAATCTGGTTTCAAGAAGGCGCTCATCGCGCTCAGCGGAGGGATTGATTCAGCGATCGTCGCCGTCCTCGCGGCGGAGGCCTTCGGCAAGGAGAACGTCACCGGCGTTTCCCTGCCTTCGGCGATTTCCTCGGCTCATTCCCGGGAGGATGCCCGCCAACTCGCGGAGAATCTCGGCATCCGTTTCGAAACCGTGCGCATCGCCGACGTCGTGAACGAGGCGGAGAAGGTGCTGTGGCATCTGTTCAAGACGCTGCCACGCGATGTCGCGGAGGAAAACATTCAGGCCCGGGTGCGTGGTCTGCTGATGATGGCGCTTTCAAACAAGTTCGGCGCGATCCTTCTCACCACGGGAAACAAGAGCGAGATGGCCGTCGGTTACTGCACGCTCTACGGCGATATGGCGGGCGGGCTCGCCGTGATCTCCGATGTTTTCAAGACGCAGGTGTATGAACTCTGCCGCTGGGTGAATCGGGAGAAAGAGATCATCCCGCGCAACACGCTCGAGAAACCGCCAAGTGCCGAGTTGCGCCCCGGACAGGTGGACCAGGACAGCTTGCCGCCCTACGACGTGCTCGACGCGCTGCTGAAAGGTTATGTCGAAGAAGGTCTGTCGCGCCGCGATCTGGTCGCGCAGGGTTTTGCCGAGGCGATCGTGAACGACATCGCGCGCAAAGTGGACCTGAACGAATACAAACGAAAGCAGGCCGCGCCGGGATTGAAGATCACTCCCCTCGCCTTCGGCATCGGCCGCCGCATCCCGATCGTCCAGAAATACGTCAGCTGAGGATTAAACCACTAATGTGCACTCATGGGCACTAACTCTGACGAAGCGTTCAAGCAGGAGGGATATGATCTCATCGCTGCGGCATTCGAAGTCTATAACGAGAAGGGCTCTGGTTTTCTCGAGGAAATCTATCACGAGTGCTTGGAGCGCGAACTCACCCGGCGCAACATGCCATGATCATCAGTGTTAGTTAGTGGTTTCTTATGTCTTCCTCTGTCTCCGACTCCCTCTTCACCCGCGCTCAGCAACTCATCCCCGGCGGCGTTAACTCGCCGGTTCGCGCGTTCCGCTCCGTGGGCGGGGCGCCTTTTTTCGTCAAGCGCGCGCAAGGCGCCACGTTGTTCACGGCCGACGATCGCGAGCTGATCGACTTCGTCTGCACGTGGGGGCCGGCCATCCACGGGCACAATCACCCGCGCATCAAAGCCGCCATCGCCGCCGCACTGGAGAACGGCACCTCGTTCGGTACTCCGAATCCCTACGAAGTCGAAATGGCCGAGCTGATTGTGCGCTTCGTGCCGTCGATTCAGAAAGTCCGTATGTGCAACAGCGGCACAGAGGCCACGATGTCCGCCATCCGCCTCGCCCGCGGCTTCACCCAGCGCGACAAGATCATCAAGTTCGCCGGCTGTTACCACGGGCACTCGGATTCGTTGCTGATCAAAGCCGGTTCCGGGGCACTCACTCACGGATACCCCGACAGCGCCGGCGTCCCCGCGGCATTTGCCCGCGAGACGATCGTCCTGCCTTTCAATGACACCAGCGCGGTTGATGCCGCCTTTGCGGCGAATCAGGGGCAGATCGCCTGTGTCATTCTCGAACCTTATTGCGGCAACGTCGGCTTCATCATGCCCGATGCGGGCTATCTCGCGCAGGTCCGCCAAGCCTGCACCGCCAACGGCGCCCTCTTGATCTTTGACGAAGTGATGACCGGCTTTCGCATCGCGAAGGGCGGTGTTCAGGAGCGCGAAAAGATCACCCCCGATCTCACCTGTCTCGGGAAAATTATCGGCGGTGGTCTTCCCGTCGGCGCATTCGGCGGCCGCGCGGAAATCATGAATCTGCTCGCGCCTTTGGGCCCGGTTTATCAGGCGGGGACCTTGAGCGGCAACCCGCTCGCCATGGCCGCGGGCATTGCCAGTTTGCGCCTCCTGGAGGAACTGAATCCTTACGCCCGGCTCGATTCGCTCGCGCGCCAGCTTTGCGCCGCCGTGCAGGAGGCGGGGCGCGCAAAAGGAATCCCGCTGCAAGTGCCGCAGTGCGGATCGATGTTCAGCATCTTTTTTTCTGATAAACCGGTGCGCGACTGCGATTCAGCGCTCGCCGGCGACGCGAAGCTTTACGCGAAATTTTTCCACAACAGCCTCGCCGGCGGCGTTTATCTCGCACCAAGCGCCTACGAGACCGGTTTCGTCAGTACGGCGCATGAGGGCTCAGCGATCGACCGAGCATGCGATGTGCTGACGAAAGCCATCAAGGAACTCTAACTTCGTGCCGCTTTACCCGTATCCCCCAGTACCCCGATGAAATTCATGGCTCGCCCCGCTGTTTGGCTGCTCGGTCTCGTCCTCGCCACTCTCGCTTCCTTCGCCCAGCAGCCGGTCAACGCGCCAACCATCCCGCTCGAAGAATTGAAGCCAGGGCAACGCGGGGAAGTCTGGACCGTTTTCCGCGGCACCGAACCGGAGCCGTTCGCCGTCGAAGTCACCGGCGTCGTGCTTAACGCGCTCGGGCCCGGCAAATCGCTGATCCTCTGCGAGCTCACTGATCCGCGCGTGCAAAAAATGGGCGCCGTCGCCGGCATGAGCGGAAGCCCGCTCTACATCGAAGGCCGGCTGGCGGGCGCCCTGAGTTATCAAATCCAACGTTTCGAAACGGTTCGCTTTGCCGGTTTCACCCCCGCCGCCGATCTGGCTGAAGTGCAGGCGAAACTCGGCGCACCCGCCGCTCTCCCCTCCGCCGCCGCCGTGGTGACGACGAACACCGATTCAAACTACAAAGTTTTGCAGCCCGCTTTCACCCTGAGCGGTTTGAGCCCGGCGGTAACGGAACTCTTCGCCCCGCAATTCGCCGCGCTCGGCCTCGGCGTCACTGCGCTCGGTGGCAGCATGAATTCGAGCGGCAATGCGCCGAACGCCTCCGCACCCCCCCTCGCCCCGTTGACTCCCGGCTCCGCCGTCGCTGTCGCCCTCGCGACCGGTGACATCACGCTCGCCGGAACGGGCACCGTGTCTCGCGTCGACGGCAACCAGATCACCGCGTTCGGTCACCCGATGCTGACGCTCGGTGATGTCGCCCTGCCGATGTGCGCCGCCGAAATCGTGACCATCCTCCCTTCTTCGATGAGTTCGATGAAGGTCGCCAATACCGGCCGGGTGATCGGCACGATCACGCAGGACCGGCTCTCCGCCGTATCCGGGACCTTGGGAGCGGGCCCGGCGATGACTGAGGTGGAAGTGCTCGTCACTTCCCCGCACAGCGCCCCGCGCACGCTTCGCTTCTCGGTGGCTCGTCAACAGCAGCTGACCCCAACGCTCGTGGCGGCCGGGCTTACCCAGGCGATTGTCGGAACGAATGATGCCGGGTTTTCGAACGGCTTCCGGCTGAGCAGCAACGTCACGTTCAGCGCGACCCAGACGCTTTCCGCGCAGACGCTGTATTCCGGCCCGCAGGGTTTTACCCAGGGCATCGGTGAATTCGTCAAAGGCCTTTCGGCCGACATGCAAAATCCCTACGAGAAAACTTTCCCCAGCCGCGTTAGCTTCAAGGTGGAGGTCCTGGAAAAAAACCCCTCCATCACCTTGGAACTTTTCCATCTGTCTCGCACGGCGAGTCGCACGGGGGAAACGGTTCAAGCGACCATTGCCTGGCGCGACTTTCAGGGTGAAACCCATCGCGAGCTGATCGATATCGCGGTCAATCCGGCCTGGGCGGGGAAGCAGCTCGAGCTCGTGCTCGCCCCGGGGCGCGCGATGGACGACCTCACTGGCCGTCCCCGCAGCCTCTCGGCTTCGCAGCTCCGGAGCTTTGAAGCTTATCTGACCGCGATGCGCGACGACCGCTCGGCGGATGGCCTCTACCTCGCCGTCACGGAAAAAGCCTCTTTCTTCACCGACGAAAGCGCCGCGACGCCCGACGCCCCCGGATCGATTGAACGGATCGCTCGCACTGCCGACGAAGCGCGTTTCCGTAAACGTGACGCGCTCCTCCCGCTTTGGGAGCAACGCATTCTTTCCGGGAAACTTGCGACCGCGACGCTGCGCCGTTCGTTGACGGTCCTGGAGTGAACGTTCGTTTTTTCCCCGCTAAAACCCGCTCATGTTTTGTCATCCCCTTCGGTGCAGGCTGCGCGTTTTCACACTCCTGCTTCTCGCGTTCGCGGCGGGTAAAATTTCGGCCGACACGCTGTCGCGCCGCACCGAGATCGATTTTTTTCGCGATGTTCCCAGCCGAAACCTGAAGGGCTTCGCCTCTCGTTCCGATGGACGCCTCGTCGCGGGGCCGGCGTTGACGGAACTCTTGGGACCGGCATCCGCCGATATTCTTTGGAGCCTCGCGCCCGGTGCGGACGCCGCCCACTGGCTCGTGGGCACAGGTCCCGAGGGCCGAATCTTCGAAGCGACTTTGGAAGCCGATGCGACCAAGGCCACGACCCGGGAGCTCATCAAGCTGGATGAATCGCACGTGTTCGCGCTCGCCCGATTGGCTGACGGCTCGGTGCTGGCCGGGACCTCGCCGCGTGGCGCGCTCTGTCTCGTGCGCGACGGGAAACAGATCGCCCGCCTTGCCCTGCCGGTGGATTCGATCTTCGACGTGCTCCTGCTCGA
>JBDSSU010000217.1:0-14074 GCA_039928635.1 Opitutaceae bacterium
GCTGCCAAGAGCGCGCCGCCGCGCGAAAGGCTGGCGGCAGAGGACAAGGTTTTCGTGCGGGAAGGGGACCGCTGCTGGTTCGTTGAGGTGAAGTCGATCCGCCTGCTGGAGAGCGAAGGCAACTACACCCGCGTGCACTTCGACCAGGCGCAGCCTCAGCTTTTCCGTTCGCTGAACGCGATGGAGGAGCGGCTGGACTCGAAATATTTCTTCCGCGCGAACCGCCGCCAGATCATCAATCTCGCGTGGATCGACACGATCGAGCCCTGGTTCAGCGGCGGCTTGCTCGTGCATTTGAAAGGGGGTGCGAAAGTCGAACTCAGCCGGCGACAAGCCCAGGATTTTCGCGACAAGATGAGCCTGTGAAGAAAACGATATGTTTTGTCATTCTGAGACGGGAAGAAATCAGAAACTTCCGTGGAGCGGCAATGAACCACCCAATCCTCGGATTTTGTCTTGCGAAGGAGGTGAAGGAGACGAAGGCATTACTTCGTTTCCTTTGCTTCCTTCGCGAGACCACTTCCGAGTTCATTGGCAGCGGAGCAGAGAATCCGCGGCCTCGTGCACGATGGGGCTTTCGTCCGCATGGATTCTTCGCTCCGTTGCTGATAAAACCCCTTCGGCTTGTCATTCTGAACGCAGTGAAGAATCCACTTGGACACTCGCATCGCGCCAGGGGTTACGCATCTCCTGCTGGATCCTTCGCTGCGCTCAGGATGACAATCTGGTGGGTTAAGATTCGTTCATCGAACGAATCGCCCCGCGCCTCGCGTTGGTCCCGGTCTCAGAATGACAGGCAGCGGACACGTCCGTGGTTAAACCTTATCGCCCCATGATCGAAGCCCGTAATCTCACCAAAACCTTTCGCGACAAAAAGCGCGGCGAGATCCGCGCAGCGGACGATATTTCGTTTCGGGTGGCGTCGGGACAAATCTACGGACTGCTCGGGGCCAACGGTGCGGGAAAAACGACGACGCTGCGTCTGTTCGCCACGTTGCTGAAGCCCACGAGCGGCTCGGCGAATGTCGCTGGTTACGACGTTACCCGCGAGCCGGAGAAGGTGCGCGCCCACGTCGGCTTCCTCGCTGCCTCCACCGCGCTCTACGGCCGGCTCACGGCGCGCGAGATGATCACCTACTTTGGCAAACTCAACGGGCTCGCGGCCGCGGCGATCAAGGCGCGCATCCAGCAACTCGCCGACGAACTCGACATGCACGAGTTCCTCGACCGTCGCTGCGACAAGTTTTCCACCGGGATGAAGCAGAAGACGTCGATCGCGCGCACGCTCGTGCACGATCCGGAGGTCATGATCTTCGACGAACCTACGCTCGGCCTCGACGTCATGACCGCGCGGGTGATCGTGAAGTTCGTCCGCGATTGCAAAGCGCGCGGCAAGACCGTGATTTACTCGACGCACGTGATGAGCGAGGTCGACAAGCTCTGCGACGTCGTCGGCATCATCCACGACGGCCGCTTGCTGGCCGAGGGCACGCTGCCCGAGTTGCGCGCCCGCTTCGGCGAATCGGACATGGAGGAAATTTTCGTGAGAGCAGTCGGCGGGGAGGTCGTCACATGAACGGGAACAACATTGCCACGGTTTACCTGAAGGAGCTGAAGGATTCCCTGCGCGACCGGCGCACGCTGCTGTCCACGATCATCATCCCCACTCTGGTGATGCCGCTGCTCTTCTTCGCCTTCGGTTCGGTCATGTACAAAATGGACCGGCAGGCGCGGGCGGAAACGCCCACTGTCATGATTCTCGGTGGAGAGGATTCGCCGAAGACCGTGGCCGTCCTGCGCCAGGACGCGAGAGTCCGCATCGTGCCGACGACGGCGGACTGGAAGCAGCGCATCTCCGATAAAAAAATCCGCGCGGCGGTGGAAATCCCCGCCGGTTTCGACGCCGGGCTCGCGCAGGGTGGGGCGCCGGCGGTCACCGTCTACAATTATTCCGGCGAATCGAGGTCACGCTTGGGCGTCGAGCAGGCGGAGCGGATCCTCCGCGAACTCCGCGAATCCACGGTGGAGGCGCGCCTCGGCGAGCGCGGAGTGCCCGTGGCCCTGACGAGGCCGTTCGAGATCAGGCGCACCAATGTCGCCCCGCCCGAAAAGGTCGGCGGCAACCTGATCGGCGGCCTGATCCCCTACATCATCATCATGCTTTGTTTCACCGGCGCGATGTATCCCGCGATGGACCTGACGGCGGGCGAGAAGGAGCGCGGAACGATGGAGACGCTGCTGTGCAGCCCGGTCGCTCGCGTCGACATCGTGCTGGGGAAATTCCTGATGGTGCTGACCGCGTCCATCGCAACGATGGTGCTTTCGCTGGTTTCGATGTCGGCGACCGTCGTCTTGGGCGGCAGCTACTTTTCGGCCAAAGTGGCCGTCACGCGGGCGGGCGCCGCGGCCGCGGCGGCGCAGACGAGCAGCGTCATTCCGGTGATCGATCCGCTCGGGGTGATCGGCGTGTTTGCGATGATCCTGCCGGTGGCGGTGTTCTTCGCCGCGGTGCTGTTCACCGTGTCGCTGTTCGCGAAGAGCTACAAGGAGGCGCAGAGTTATGTGGCACCGTTGATTCTCGTCGTGCTGCTGCCGGCGATGATCGGCATGGCGCCGGGCATCGAACTGAATGCGAAGCTTGCGCTGGTGCCGATCCTCAACCTCTCGCTTGTGTGCAAGGAGATGCTTTCCGGCGTGTGGCACTGGCACTACATCGCGCTGATCTTCGGCTCGACCTGTGTCTACGCGGGGGCGGCGCTCGCGCTCGCGGTGCGGATGTTTAATCGTGAAGACGTGATTTTTCGGACGTGAGGGGGGTGCGGGTTGGTGGGTCCGGCCGATCCGTAAAATTTTTCTTCAAGTCCCGATTGGAGCTGTAAAGCCCAGGTAAATCCCCGGCGCAGCCATGGCGTGAGGTGGAGGAATCGGTTTAGGCTCTGCGCAGTTCCACTTATTCCTGAACCATGAAAATCACCACCGTCGTTCCTTTTTCCGCACAGGCGCCGTCTGCAGATGAAGTGAAGGCCCACTGCCGCACGGCAGCTCCAGCGACGGTGATGGACCCGGCGGAACTGGTCGCAAATGCCGCGGCCCTGGAACTCGAGCGCCGGCGGATCAAAGAAGATTCCGAAGCGCTGCAGCTCCGGGAGGAGAATCTCCGGGAATACGAAGCCCGGCTTCGCGCGATGCAAAGTGAGATGGACACAGGACGTGGCGGGCAAGCTGCCCGGAGCACGGCACCTTTTGGAGGCCGGAGCATTGCTCCATTTTCCCATGAAGATGCGGGTCTGGACGCTGCCTGGCAGAAGCTGCATCGGGCGCGCGAATTGACGGAAGCGGAACAGGCGCATCTCCGCGACGACCGCCTGTCGATGCGCGCAATCGAGGCAGATTTGAAGCAGCGGGAAGCGGCGCTCGAAGCGCGCGAAGCCCGCGTCGCCGCCCAGGTGGAACTGCTCGCCGCCGCCACGCCGCCTCTTCCGAAGCGGAGTGAATCGAAAGCCCGGGAACCCATCGCAGGTCAGCAAACCCTCTCGGCGTTTACGCGCCTGACGCGCGCGCCTTTCATGATCGCTGAATCGCTCCGCGGCAGAAGCGAAAAGGGCTCGGAAAAAGCTCCCGAATAAATTTCGGAGGCATCGAAGAGACCGCTTCGTTGCAGAATCGGCTTGCGGCCGGACCAGCGAACTCGCATCTGCTTTCCCCGTGAATTTCGTCGCCCACCGTCCTGTCGCCGTCGCCGTTGTCAAAACGGCGGGTAAACGCGCATGGCGAGAGCCGGCTCGGCGACGATGGTGACTGCGCTGTTGCGCAGAGTGCGGTGCAAGACACCGCCAGACCAGAACCCCGAGCCCGACTCCTTCCCGAGTCGGGTTTTTTATTTCCCAAACTCAAACCGCCTTCTCCGCCATGCCTACACTCGCCTCCCCGCCAGAAATTGAACTGCCCTCGGTCTCCTTCTTCGGCCGCACGCTCGCCGAATACGCCCAATTTTTTTCGCTCGATGTTGCCGCGCTGCGCGGGCGGGCGGTGCTCGATGTGGCGGGCGGCCCCTCCTCGTTTACCGCGGAGGCCTGCCGTCACCGGGTGGATGCCGTGGCGGTCGATCCGCTCTATGGTTGTTCGGCCGACACCCTCGCGGCTCATGTGCAGCTGGACTATGCCCGGATGTTTGCGCAGATGCGCGCGAAGCCCCGGCTATTCCGCTTCAAATCCTTTCCCACGATCGATGCCGCCGAGGCCGACCGGCGCGCCGCGGCGCAACGTTTTCTGACCGACTACCACGCGCATTTCGTCCACGGCCGCTATCTCGGCGCGGCTTTGCCGCGACTGCCTTTCCTCGATGGCGCGTTCGACCTCGTGCTCTGTGCGCACCTGCTCTTTGTCTACGCGCGCCTTTTCGATTTCGAGTGGCACCTCGCGGCGGGTCGCGAACTGGTGCGCGTGAGCACGGGTGACGTGCGCATTCATCCTCTCTGCGGCCCTGATGGCCGGCGTTATCCTGAGTTGCCACGGCTGCGGAGGGAACTGCTGGAGCATGGCATCACCAGCGAAGTCGTGGCGGTCGATTATGAATTCTTCGCCGGCAGCGGTTCGATGCTGGTGCTTCATGGGAGGCGGCCATGAGCGGTTCGACCTCGATGGCCCATACTCCGGATCCACCTTATTACGCGGTGATCTTCACGTCTCGTCTGACGAAAACCGATCAGGGTTATGGCGAAGTTGCGGACCAGATGGTGGAGCTAAGCTCGCGTTATCCGGGATTCCTCGGGATCGAAAGCGCCCGTGGCGGCGATGGGCTCGGCATCACGGTGTGTTATTGGCGGGATGAAGCGTCGATCCTCGCGTGGAAACGCGATCCCGAGCACGCCAAGGCACAGCGTGTGGGCGTTGCCGCGTGGTACGAGGAATACGAGGTGAGAATCGCCAAGGTGGAACGCGCTTACGGATTTGCCCGCAAGCCCTCCGCGTGAAACGTTCCCCGCCATGTTTCCCCAGCACATCATCGCGCGAAAACGCGATGGCCATGCGTTGACGCGCGAAGAGATCGCCGCGTTTGTGCGCGGAGCGACAGACGGCTCCTGGGAGGACTACCAGTTGAGCGCGGCGCTCATGGCCATTTTTCTGCGCGGCATGACTGCGGAAGAAACGGCGGCCCTCACTACGGCGATGATGAATTCCGGCGTGGTGGTTGATCTCGCAAATTTGAAACTGCCCAAGGTGGACAAACACTCCACCGGTGGCGTGGGGGACAAGATCTCGCTGCATCTCGCGCCGATGGTTGCCGCGTGTGGCGTCGCCGTCCCGATGATCAGCGGCCGCGGGTTGGGCCACACCGGAGGCACTCTCGACAAGTTGGAATCGATTCCGGGTTTTCGCGTGAATCTGTCGCTGGCGGAGTATCGGGCGCAGCTGGGGAAGCTCGGCGTTGCCCTGGTCGGTCAGACGGCGGAACTCGCCCCGGCCGATAAGAAACTTTACGCGCTGCGCGATGTGACCGGTACCGTCGAAAGCATCCCGCTGATTTGCGCCAGCATCCTCGCCAAGAAACTAGCCGAAGGGATCGATGTGCTCGTGCTCGACGTGAAATTCGGTCGCGGAGCCTTCATGAAGGAAAAAGCGCGCGCGCGGGAGCTCGCCCAGACGCTCGTTGCCGTGGCGACGGCGATGGGTAAACCGACGCGCGCCGTGCTCACGGCCATGGACGAGCCGCTGGGCCGTGCGGTGGGAAATGCGCTCGAGGTCGCCGAGTCGATCGAGTGCCTCAAGGGGAACGGTCCCCCCGACACGATGGAGGTCACGTACGCTTTGGGTGAGCAGATGCTGGTTCTCGCCGGAGTCGCGAAGGATCCCAAGGACGCGCAGAAACTCCTGGAGCACGCCGTGGCGAGCGGCGCCGCGCTGGATAAGTTCGCGGACCTGATCAGTGCACAGGGCGGCGATGCGCATGTGGTCGACGAGCCGCACCGACTACCGCAGGCGAAACAGCGAGGAGCGTTGCTGGCGGCGCGCAGCGGATTCGTGACCGACGTCAACGCGATGAGCGTGGCGCTGGCGGCGCTTCGGCTGGGCGCGGGGCGCGCGAAGGCCGAAGACCGAATTGATCCCGCCGTCGGAGTGAGCGCGCTGGTGAAAATCGGTGAGTGGATCGAAACCGGCGCGCCACTTTGCGTGATCCATTCGAATGATGAAGCCGCGCTCGCTGAGGCAAAAATGATGCTCACCGCCGCCATCAAGATCGGCGATTCGCCAACGGCAGCGCCGAAGCTGATCGCCGAAATTATTGGGTAGGACGGACTGAGTGGCACGGGCCTCTTGCCCGCGAGGTTTTCCGGAACACGGGCAAGAGGCTCCGGGCCACTCAGAGCTAAGTTTTTTCCATCTCAGCTAACTTGGTCGCAGCGGTCTCCCACGCGGTGGTGGCGGCAGTGACCTGATCGACGATCGTGCTCAGCTCGAGGTTGAGGTGATGGAATTTCCCTTTGTCCGCGTAGGACGCGGGATCCTCCAACGCGCTCGTGATGTCAGCTTGTTTTGCTTCGAGCTGGACAACTTTCTGTTCGAGGCGGCCGACTTCCTCGCGGAACTTCCGAATCTCGTTGGCGCTGGGTTTCGCTTTCGCAGAGGCCGCGGATGCCGGCTGGTTTTTGGCCGCTGCTTTTTGCTGAACTGGGCGGGCATCGGTGAATCCGGCGGTGAGGGCGGCGCGAGCGTCGGTCGATTTGGATTTCTCCAGATAGTAATCGTAGTTGCCGGCGTAGGGGGTGAGACGGCCGCTGTGCACATGGAGCACGGTCTCGGCCAGGGATTTGATGAAATGGACGTCGTGGCTGATGAAGATGAGCGTGCCTCCGTAATTTTTCAGCGCGCCGACCAGAGCGTCGATCGACTGGATGTCCAGGTGGGTCGTCGGCTCGTCCATCAGCAGGAGATTCGGCGGTTTCACGAGGATTCGAGCCAGCGCGAGGCGCGATTTTTCACCGCCCGAGAGAACAGAGACCGGTTTGTAGACGTCGTCCTTGCGGAAGAGGAAAGCGCCCAGGATCGCGCGGCCCTGCTGCTCGGTGAGCTGATTTTCATTCGTCCGCAGGGACATCACGTTTTCGAAGACCGACAGGGTCGGATCGAGGTTATCGAGCCGGTTCTGGGCGAAATAGCCCGGCACGACGTTGCTGCCCAGTTCGCGCTCTCCGCCCTGGATCGGAATCACGCCGGCGAGAATTTTCAGGAGCGTGGATTTTCCGGCGCCATTGGGACCGACGAGTACGATGCGTTGCCCGCGTTCACAGGAGAAGTTGAGATCTCGGTAGACGACGTGATCGCCATAAGCCTGTTGGACGTGCTCAAGGTCCATGACCTTCAGGCCCGAGCGCGGCGGCTGCGGAAATTTGAAGTTCATTTTCCGCAGCTCTTCCGCGGGCTCCTCCACGGCCACTTCTTTCAATCGTTCAATTTGCTTCTCCTTGGATTTCGCTCGCGACGCCATGGACGCTTTCGCGCCGAAGCGATCCACGAAAACCTGGAGATGCGCGATTTCGCGCTGCTGGGTTTTGAAGGCGGCGGCCTGTTGGGATTTGCGCGCCTCTTTTTCGGTCAGGTAGTTGTCGTAGTTGCCGTGATAGTAGCCGAGCCGACCGGAGCGGAGTTCGAGCATTCCGGTGCAGAGCGCGTTGAGAAATGCGCGGTCGTGGGAAATCACCACGAGACCACCGGGATAGCGGATGAGGTATTCCTGAAACCAGAGGAGAGCTTCGAGATCGAGATGGTTGGTGGGCTCGTCGAGCAGGAGCAGGGCGGGTTCCGCCACGAGCAGACGTGCGAGATGGGCGCGCATCACCCAGCCGCCGGAAAAGGTTTTCGCGAGCTTGAGGGCATCACCCTCCTTGAAGCCGAGACCGGCCAGGATTTTCTTGGCGCGGGGCTCGAGCGTGTAGTCGATGTCGTAGTCGTCCTCATCGGGTTCGAGTTTTTTCCCGCTCGTGGCGATGTGGAGAATCGTTTCATCCCCGGCGGGGGCGCTTTCCTGCGGGAGGTAGCCGAAGTCGGCACCGCGTTCCCACTCGATTGTGCCGGTGTCGGGCTTTTCCTCGCCGAGAATCAGGCCGAAGAGCGTCGACTTGCCCGCACCGTTCGGGCCGATGAGGCCGAGGCGGTCGGTCCGCGCAATAAACAGGGACACCTCGGCGAACAGTTCGCGGGTGCCATAGGACTTGGAAATATCGGCTATCGTCAGCATCGAAACCGCCCAGCAAACGCGAAGGCGGGGGGCGGCGTCAATGGTTCGCTTTTCCCCGTCAAAAATAACCGGCGGGCCGCCTGCTCGCGGTTAGCGGACCAGCGTGAGCGCGATGACGCCGGCAACCGCAATGACGCCGCCGATAAAAGAGCGCCCGGCGGGCTTCTTACCCTCCAACCAATAGCTCAGCGGCACGATGACCAGCGGGGTGGTCGCGACGATGGGCAGCACGATTCCGCTGGGGGTGGTGGCGAGGGCCCACTGGTAGCAACTCACGCCGATCACGGCGCCGCACAGCGCGTTGACCGTGATCCAAAGATAGCCGCGCCAGGCGGGTGTGGCTGACGGTTTTGGCGGGGCGGCGTCCGTTTTTTTCGCGAGCAGCGAACGCATGGCGAAATAGATCAGCGTAAGAACGAAACCGCCCACGATGCGCTGATAGGCGGCGGTGATGCCGTCGATGGGTTCGCCCGCGAGCGCGGTGAGCGCGTTGGCTTTGCGGCTGATCACCGCGCCGAGCCCCTGCCCGCAGGCGGCGAGAAATCCCAGCACGAACCCAGCGCGCTTCACCACGACGGCAGGAGGATTTTTCCGGGAGGGCAACAAAGCCACGAGAACTCCCGCCAGAATCACGAAGCTCCAGCCGACTTGGCTCGGTCGAAGCGTGGTGCCGAGCCAGAACCATTCCGCCACCATCGCCATGGGCACCGCGAGGCATTGCACCATGAGAACAGTCAGCCGCGAGCCGAGGAGCGGAAGCGCGGCAAAGGAGGCGAGGTCTCCGAGCCCCATGCCGACGACGCCGCTGAAAATGAACCAGTCGCGGCCGGCACCGCCCAGGCCTCCGCCGGTCGTGTGGGCGTAAACCGCCAGCAGCACCAAGGCGACGAACAGCCGGCCGAGGTTGGCGCGCACCGGGCCCACCACCGCAATGCTGCGATTTGCGAAGATCGCGGAGAGCGAAAAGAAAATGGTGGTGAGGAATGCAGCGACCATGCGGGTGGAATGAGGGGTGTTGGTCACGCCAGCGAAACGGGCGCAAACGCGCGACGTTTTTTGTGGCGCCGCTGCGCAGCCGCCCTCTATTTCTGGCGGCACACATGAAAGCAAAACGCAGCACGCAACGCCCCGAAGATATCAATGCCGCCTTGGCGAAGAAGAAGGGGCCTGTCTCAAAGTTTATCGCTCAGAACTACCGGCACTTTAACGCCGCGGCCTTGCTCGATGCGGCGAAAGGCTACGAAACTCACCTGCAGGCCGGTGGGAAAATGCTGGTGACGATCGCCGGGGCGATGTCGACGGCGGAGCTCGGGATCTCACTCGCGGAGATGATTCGCCAGGACAAAATTCACGCGATCGTCTGCACGGGCGCGAATCTCGAAGAGGATATTTTCAATCTGGTCGCGCACGATTATTACGAGCGGGTGCCGCATTACCGGCACCTGACGACCGAAGACGAAGAGAAGCTGCTCGACCGGCACATGAACCGCGTGACCGACACGTGCATCCCCGAGATGGAAGCGATGCGCCGCATCGAGGCCGTGGTGCTCGACGAATGGGTGAAGGCGGACAAGGCCGGTGAACGATTTTTCCCGCACGAGTTCATGTATAAGATTCTTCGCGGCGGGAAGCTGAAGAAGAGTTATCAGATCGATCCCAAGAATTCGTGGATGCTCGCGGCGAGTGAGAAGAATCTCCCGATGATCGTTCCGGGCTGGGAAGACGCGACGCTCGGCAACATGTACGCGGGCCACGTGATCAGCGGCGACGTGAAGAATGTGCACACGGTGCGGACCGGGATCGAGTACATGATGCAGCTCGCCGAGTGGTACACGAAGAGCGCGAAACTCCTCCGCAACGGCGAAGGCTCGATTGGATTTTTCCAGATTGGCGGGGGCATCGCCGGCGATTTCCCGATTTGTGTGGTGCCGATGCTGCACCAGGATTTGCAGAGGACCAACGTGCCCTTGTGGGGTTACTTCGCCCAAATCAGCGATTCGACGACGAGCTATGGCAGCTATTCAGGCGCGGTGCCCAATGAGAAAATCACGTGGGGAAAACTCGGGTCGAAAACCCCCAAGTTTATCGTGGAAAGCGATGCCACCATCGTGGCGCCGTTGATCTTCTCGTGGGTGTTGGGGAAGTGAGCTGAACCGTCACTCGTTCTCTCGTCTCCCCGCCGATCCTGAAGGTGATCGATCGCCGGGGCGTCATCGCATTCCGTGTTGCGGCGCACCGATTGCTCACCTGCGCATGGATGGAATTTTGCGCCGTTTGCGATTGGCAGAAAGGTGTCTCTGACAACGCGGTGTCACGGCTTCGGTTCCCGCGATTACTCCGTCTTCGCGCGGGAGGGCAAGGAGCCAGGCGCGTCGAATCTCCGCGTAGGTCGGTAGCTTGAGATTCCCTTCAACGAGGAAGCGAAGAGGCCGATTACAAATGGACCGAGTTGAACCACCAGGCCTCAGATCGTTTGTTGCGCCGTTTGATGACGGGCGTCGGTTGCGGGCTATGTGCGCTCGCGACGAGCGTTCTCGCGGGCAGATTTTTTGGTTGGGAGCAGTTGGTGACGTTCGTGCCCAACGGGGTGCCGATGGCGTTTGTAACTTCGCTCTTTTTCTTTGTCAGCGGGATCGGTTTCATCGCACACGGGCGGGATCGCTCAGCCGCCGGTCGTTCAATTGGCGTCATCATCGCCTGCGCCGCCGCGGCCATTTTAGCCGCCTACACCGCGAGCCATTTCTTCCAAATCGCGGCCTTGACCTACGACCCCGCCAAGATTCCCACCGGCGTCGGGATGGACGGTCGGATGTCGTCCAACGCCGGGCTGTCCTTTGCCGTGCTCGGCCTTTCGTTGTTTTTCATGGGCGGGGAGACGCTGAAAACGCGTTCTCTGATGAGCTGTGCCTCGGTGCTCATGGCGATCTCGTTTGTCGCGCTCGCTGGCTATTTCACGGGCCTGCGCTGGGAGTCGTCCTGGTGGCGGTACACGGGGATGGCGGTCCCCACCGCCCTGGCATTTTTCGTCTCGGCTGTGTCCCTGCTGGTTTGGGTTTTGCGCCGACTACCGCCCGCGGAACGTTCGACTGCGGTTTCGCTGCCGTTCTTTGTCACGGCCGGGGCGATGCTCGCGACGGTGGCGATGGCCGCTTTCGCCAGCAGTGCGATTCGGCAGGAGAGAGACGCGTGGGTACAGCACTCCCGCGAGGTGACGGAGAGTTTGGAACGCCTCACGCTGACCATTGCCCGTCTCGAGTTACCGGTCGCGGGTAATGTCCTGCAGAACGGAGCCGGTGAGCGGGAGCGAGACGCTTTCAAGCAGGCCGAGTTACGCCGGCAGTTCGATCGCATCGAAACATTGGTCCGCGGAAACGCCGGCCAGCGCAACCGGCTTGAGGCCCTTCGGCCGCTGCTGGCGCAGATCACTCCGGATGCGGCGGTATCGCGGACCGAGATCATCCAAGCCTTGAAGGAGGGCTGGGGCGTTTTTCAAAAGGAAGAGAGACAGTTGCTCGCGCAACGGGAGGCCGAGTCGCTTCGCATCGAAAGCGTCGCCGCGCGCGTGTTGGTCGTCGGCCGCCTGTCCGTCGTTGCACTGATGGGGGCCGCTTTTTTTCTGCTCTATCGTTCCCAGCGCGCTTTGCAGAGGATGAACACCTCGCTCGAGGAACTGGTAAAGGCGAGGACCAGGGAATTTGAGTTGAGCAACCAGAGCTTGCGCCAGAGCGAACAGAACTCGCGGTTTCTGGCCGATACCATGCCTCAGCTGGTCTGGACGGCCCGCCCGGACGGCACGATGGAAAGTGTCAACCGTGGCTGGAGCGTTTTTATGGGAGTCGACGAGTCGATGGCTCTGGTCGCGACCGCTGACGTGGTGCATCCCGACGATGCGGCGGTCACGAATCAGGAATGGCTTGGGATGATGCGGGACGAGCGGACGGGAATTGGGGAGTGCCGTTTGCGTCGGGCTGATGGGAGCTGGCGCTGGCATCTCTGGCGGGCGCATCCGCAGCGTGATGACAGGGGCGTGACGGTGCGATGGGTTGGCACGTCGACGGACATTCACGATCAAAAAACGGCCTCGGAGACACTCGAACGTCGAGTGCAGGAACGCACGGCGGACCTCGTCACGACTGAGGCCCGGCAACGTGAGACCACGGAGGCGCTCCAGCGCGTCACCACGATGCAGCACGCGATCCTGAACGGCGCGGCGCACATGATCAGCGCCGTCGACGAGCGGGGTATTTTCCAGATGTGGAACCGGGTCACGGCTGACGCGCTGGGCTGGCGGGCGGAAGAAGTGGTCGGCCGGGAATCGCCGGCGCTGTTCATCCCCGCCGATGAAATCGCCGCAGCCACGGCAGACCTTGCCCGTGAGAAAGCGCGTCCAGTGCCGCTGATGGAATTTTTGTTTGAGCAGGTAAAACGAAGCGAGGTCTTCGAGCGGGAGTGGACCTTCGTGCGGAAGAACGGAAGCCGCTTTCTCGCGAGCTTGAGTGTGACGGCCCTGCGCAATGCCGCGGGAGAGATGATCGGCCTCGTCAACATCGCCAGCGATCTCAGCGCTGCCAAAGCCGCGGCGGAGGAATTGCGCAGTTCGCGCGAGCGACTAAGTTCGATCTTCAGTTCGCTCGCGGAAGGCGTGCTGTTGCAGAACTCGGAATTGAGCGTTCTCGAATGCAATGCCGCGGCCGAGAGGATTCTCGGGTTTACCCACCAGCAGGTGACGGCGCAACTTTCCGCCCATGGCGCATGGAACGCGGTGCGGGAGGATGGCACGCCGTTCCTGGTGGAAGATCAGCCGGCGGCGCAGACGTTTCAGACGGGAAGTCCGCAGCGCGGAGTGGTGATGGGCATCCGTAAACCGAACGGGGCGCTCACGTGGATCACGATGAACAGCGAACCGGTCCGGGGGCCGGGCGGGACGGTTCGTGCCGTGGTCTGCAGTTTTGCCGACGTCACCCATCGCATGGCCCAGGAAGCGGCGCTGCGCGAAAGCGAAGAACGCTTCCGCATGATCGTCGCGAATGTGCAGGATTATGCGATCTACATGCTCGATCCTGGCGGAAGGATCACGACCTGGAATGTCGGTGCTGAACGCATCGAAGGCTACACGGCAGCCGAAGTGATCGGGCGTCATGTTTCGATCTTCTCCACGCCACAGGACAATGTGGCGGGCGAGGCCGGGCGTTCCCTCGCGAAGGCGGCGGCCCAGGGCCGGGAAGAGCAGGAAGGCTGGCGCGTGCGAAAGGATGGGTCGCGGTTCTGGGCCAGCGTGGTGATCACGGCGTTGCGAACGACCAAGGGCGAATTGCTCGGCTTTACGAAAATCACCCGGAACACCACGGAAAGCCGTCGCGCGGAAACCGCCCTGCGCGAGAGCGAGGAACGCTTCCGTACCTCCTTCGAGCTTGCGGGCATTGGCATGGCGATCGTTGGCCTGGATGGTCGCTGGCTGCGGGTGAATCGGTCGGTGTGCGACATCATCGGTTATTCGGCGGAAGAGCTGCTCGCGAAAACGTTTCAGGACATCACGCATCCGGAAGATCTCGCGGGGGATGTCGCGCATGTGGAGGCGCTGCTCGCGGGAGAACGCCGGTACTACCGGATGGAGAAACGTTACATTCATCGCGCGGGCCACGCGGTTTGGATCAACTTGACCGCGTCCTTGGTGCGGGATGCGAGCGGCGCGCCGGTGCATTTTATTTCGCAGATCGAGGATATCACGCAACGCCGGGTGCTCGAAACCAACCTCGCGCAGGCGCGGGATCAGGCGCTGGAAGCCTCGCGGCTCAAATCGGAGTTTCTGGCGACGATGAGCCATGAAATCCGCACGCC
>JBDSSU010000218.1:0-7415 GCA_039928635.1 Opitutaceae bacterium
TCTGGCGGTGCAGCATCTCGCAAACCTCAATTCCGTTAAGACCAGGCATGTTAATATCAACGAGCGCTGCGTCGACGCCCCCTTTCGCGTACAGCGCGAGGCCCGCCTCGCCGCCGGGTGCAACAACGACGTTATAGCCCCGGCGCATGAAAACGTGTTTCAAAGATTCACGCACCGATTCGTTATCATCGATGATCAGCAAAGTCGGCATGGGAAGAGAGTGTTGGCGCCAACCTCCGGTGGTTTCGGCGTTTAATGCACATCGCATGCCGCCGGTAAGAGAGTCAATTGTCGTTTGTCAGGAGACTACGCACCCAATCCGACCCGCACCATCGCGCGAAAACCGCATCGCCAAAACTCCACCTGAATCGGCTCGCGCGACCGTCAGCGCGCGAAGGCAAAAGCATCCGGGCCTTATCACTGGCAACGGTCGCTCCGGCATCGCCCCTCACGCACCTCTCGGCGCCAACCCGAATCAATCCCCTTATATTACGCATCGCAGCATCGCGAGGGCGCCGCCTCCGCGATCATCGCACGATGATCACGTTCCGTGGGAAAAACGCCATGTCGCCCGCACGATGTTTCATCGAAGTCGCGAAGAGGGAATACGGTGGGTGATCACGACACCCGGCCGGTTGCATCCAGGATCAGGGCACGCACGTTCCAACTCTCCGGATGGACCTGCAAGCGAAGCTCACAATCCTGGCCGACGCGGCGAAGTACGATGCGTCGTGCGCAAGCAGCGGAACCACCCTCCGCAATTCTCGACAGAGCGGTGGGATTGGCTCCACGACCAGCGCCGGAATTTGCCACAGCTACACCCCTGACGGGCGCTGCGTTTCGCTGCTAAAGATCCTCCTCACGAATTATTGCACGTACGATTGCCTGTATTGTGTGAATCGCGTCTCAAGCGCCGTACCGCGTGCGCGATTCACCATCAACGAAGTCGTTGAGCTTACCCTCGATTTCTACCGGCGAAATTACATCGAGGGTCTCTTCCTGAGCTCGGGCATCATTCGCAATCCAGACTACACGATGGAGCAGGTCGTCGCCGTCGCACGCACCCTGCGGGAAGTGCACGGCTTCAAAGGGTACATTCATCTGAAAACAATTCCGGAAGCGAATCAGGCCCTGATCGATGAAGCCGGAAAATGGGCCGATCGCATCAGCATCAACATCGAGTTGCCCACGGCGGCCGATCTCCAGCAACTCGCACCGGAAAAAAATCAAACGCGGATCGAGGGCGCGATGTCCGCCATTCGCGACAAAATTGACCAGTCGAAAATGGAATGCGCGAAGAGTACCAAAGCCCCGTCGTTCGCGCCGGGTGGTCAAAGCACCCAGATGGTCGTCGGCGCGACCGCTACGTCTGACGCCACCATCCTGACTCGCGCCTCCGAGCTTTACGACCGTCACCGGCTGCGCCGCGTCTACTATTCCGCCTTCAGCCCCATTCCCGATTCGTCCCGCAAACTTCCCCTTATCGCGCCTCCCCTCGTGCGCGAACATCGCCTCTACCAAGCCGACTGGCTGCTGCGTTTCTATGAATTTAAAGTCGACGAAATCACGACCGGTGCGTCCTCGAATCTCGATCTCGGCATCGACCCCAAACTCTGCTGGGCGCTGCGTCACCGGGAATATTTTCCCGTCGATATCAATCGCGCCCCCCGGCACCTGCTGCTGCGCGTCCCTGGCTTCGGCGTGAAGACAATCGATCGCCTGATTCAAGCCCGACGCTGGCATAAAGTTCGCCTGCATGATCTCACCCGCCTCAAAGTTTCGCTGAAAAAAGTCATGCCGTTTATCGAGACGCTTGATCACACCCCGAGCGGGCACGGCCTCGACGATGAGAACCTCCGCGCGCGCTTCGCGCTCCCGGCTGAACAACTCGATTTTTTCACTCCTCTCGGCAGCGGGCCGGGAGCGTCGGATCTTTAAACGCCCTTCGTGCCGGTGAACGCACAGCACCTGAAGGTGAAAGCGTGCCTTCGGCGTCTCAGCCCCGCCTGAGCGATGACCGAACTTTGTTTCGACGGTACTTTTAACGGCTGGAAAACCGTCGCGCGCGACGCGTTGATGCGCGGCATCCCTCCGGCAAACGCGCTTTGGATCGATCCGCGCAGCGGTCAATCCGAACTCAAGCTCGCGACGAACGACTCGGGAAATTCCGAGCGCAGTTCAATTACGCTCACCACGCCAACTCCCTTCCAGGTTCCCCGTGCGTTCATGGTGATGGCGAGCGAGGTAAGCTGCTATCGCGACGAGATGCGCTGGCCCTTGCTCTACCGCGCGCTCTGGCGTCTGACCCATGGCGAACCGAATCTGCTCGAGATCGCCGTCGACGCCGATGTCAGCACCCTGAACGCGATGGCGAAAGCCGTCCGACGTGACGTTCACAAGCTGCACGCCTTTGTCCGCTTTCGGGAAATCGCCACGGATGCGGCCACGTGGTACGTGGCTTGGTTTGAGCCGCAGCACCTGATCGTCGAAACGGGCGCGCCGTTTTTCGTCGATCGTTTCGCGGCGATGCGCTGGTCCATTCTCACGCCTGATCGCTGCGCCCATTGGGATGGAAAAATCCTCACCTTCACCGAAGGCGCTGATCGCAGCCTCGCGCCCGCGGAGGACGCGATCGAAGACCTTTGGCGCACCTACTACGCGAGCATCTTCAACCCGGCGCGGGTCAAAATCGGGGCGATGACCAAGGAGATGCCACGGCACTATTGGAAAAACCTTCCCGAAGCCCAAATCATCCCGCGCCTGCTGTCAGAATCAGCTCCCCGTACGGCTGCGATGGTCGCGGCGAGCCATGCTCTTGGAGAAGGGCCGTCCGATTTCGCGCCCACACCAGTTCCCAGCACGCTCGATCTTTCGCTGCTGCGCGAGGCGGCCGCGGTTTGTCGAGCGTGTCCCCTCTGGCGAAAGGCCACGTGCACCGTCTTCGGCGAAGGGCCCGCGCGTCCGCGCATCGTGGTGGTCGGAGAGCAACCCGGGGATCAGGAGGATCGAACGGGCAAACCCTTCGTCGGGCCGGCGGGTCAGCTCTTTAATCGAGCGCTTGCCGCTGCAAAAATCGACCGCAAGGAACTCTACGTCACGAACGCGGTGAAGCATTTCAAATGGGAGCCGCGGGGCAAACGGCGGCTGCACCAAAAACCCAATGCGCGCGAAATGGCCGCCTGCCGTCCCTGGCTCGCGGCCGAGTTGCGCGCCCTGCAACCGGAACTGATTGTCTGCCTCGGCGCCACCGCTGCTCACTCCGTCCTCGGCACCACCTCCATCCGCGTACTGAGGGATCGTGGACAACTTTTCCCGACCGAGTGGGGTGCGCCTGCGCTCGTCACCGTTCATCCTTCTTCACTCCTCCGCCTCCCGGAGGGTTCCAACCCAGAGGCAGAGTTCGCGCGCTTCGTGAAAGATCTCTTGCAGATGGCGCGCTAAGCGCGGTGCTAACGCGGCATCGCGAGGATGCTCGCCCCAACTTCGCGTTGACGGCGCATAAGTTGCGCTAAAACGTAGCCCACGACGGGGAACGGAGTTGCTAGGTCAGAGTCGATCACCCGTTATCCCCGCCCATGATTGTCCCGTCTTCCTTTCCCCCAGTTTGCGCAAGCTCACCTGATCACGAAACGGAGTTTGGGGCGGCGCTCCCCCGCCCTATCGCGGCTAATTCCCCGGCACCGAAATGAGCTTCATCGGCGTCACCTTTTCGAAGTTGGCGACGACTCCGATTACTTGTGCCACGCGCGGCGCCACCCCGACCGTCTTCCCTCAGTGAACATCGGGGATCGCATCACTCTCGTCAGATCATTCTCGCGCCTCGGACCCGCGGAAACCCGGGCGGCAGCCATCCCCGAGGTTTCGTCTCTTCTGGGCGTTGAAGATATTCTTTTTTTCGTCCGCGAACCTGCGTCTGGTCTGATGATTTCCGCCCCGAGTTTCTGGCCGGTCCCGGCGAAGGACGAAGCCTGGCAGGGGTTTCTTCAGACGTGTGGAGAGCGGACGCGACTGACCGCGGATCTCCCCGCCCCCGACTCGGGCAAACTGAAATCAGTCACCGGACTGGCTTTTGAAAAACGCGGTGTTCTCGCTTTGCTGGGGCCGACGCCCCCTGAGGCCGTGCTGGATGAAATCATCCTTCTCCTCCCTCTCCTCACCTCGGCGTTTTCTCTCGAAAAATCGGCCGCGCCACCATCGGAGACCATCCACGCAGCCGCCTCGCTGGCGGAGCCGAACCGACCAGACGTCGATCTGCGCGCCGATCTTCAGAAAGAAATTGCGGCGCGAGTCGCGGCGGAGGATGCGCTAACGGGGGCGAAGGACCAACTGGCGCAAGCCCACCTCGATCTCGCCAATGCCCAGGAGCAACTGGCGGCCGCCAATGCCACGAAGGATGATTTTCTCGCGGCGATCTCGCACGAGTTGCGCACGCCTTTGAACCCGATGCTGCTGATCGCGAGCGAGGCTTCGGAGAATCCGAAACTGGCCGCGGCCGTGCGCCGCGACTTCGCGACGATCGCAAAGAACGCGGAAATCGAAGGGCGTCTCATCGACGATCTCACGGATATCACGCGCATCACGCGCGGGAAGATGTCGCTCGATAAACGCAGCGTCGAGCTCCGCCCGGTGCTGCGGGATGCGCTCGCCACTGTGCGCGCACGCCTCGACACCAAAAAAATCGACTTCCGCACGAAACTCGACGCCGAACCGCATCCGTTGTTTGGCGACTCAGCCCGGCTGCAGCAGGTGTTTTGGAACGTGCTTAAAAGTGCCGTGAAGTTCACGCCGTCCGGTGGAGAAATCCGGATCGAGAGCCAGGTCGATTACCCGTCGCGTCAAATCGTCGTGACCGTTTCCCACACCGGAACCGGAATGACGCCTTCCGAAGTCGCCCGGGCATTCGACTCGGTTTCACCCCCGCCCAACTCCGGATCCGCCAGTCCCCACAGCGTGGTCGGTCTGGGCGTCGGCGTCGCGATTTCGCGCCTGCTGGTGGAGCTGCATGAAGGGAGAATCGAGGTGGCGAGCAACGGTCCGGGGCAAGGCGCGACGTTCACGGTGCGACTTCCCTTGGCGGCGAGTTCCTCGGTCGGAACAACTCCCGCCTGTCCTGCCAGTCTCCGGCCGGTCGAATCACCGCCCAAGGTGGCTGAACACGATGTTCATGCGCGCGTCCTGCTGGTGGAGGACCACCAGGCGACGAGCATCGTTCTGGCGCGACTTTTGAAACGACGGGGTTTCGCGGTCGTGGTCGCGGCATCCGTCGCGCAAGCGGTCAAGGCAGCGGAAGCGCATAAGTTCGATCTCGTCGTTTCCGACATCGGCCTGCCGGACGGCGACGGTTACTCGCTGATGACAACTCTGCGGGAGCGCTACCAACTCCCGGGGATCGCGGTGACGGGGTATGGAATGCAGGGCGACATCGAGCGCAGCGAGGCGGCGGGCTTTATCGCGCACGTCACCAAACCGGTGAGCGTGCGAGCCCTCGAAGCCGCCCTCGACCTGGTGCTGCCAATGGTGGGGAAGAAATAGCTGGCCTCGGCGCATGACCGCCATCGCCAACCATCGAATCGATCCCATCGCGTTCACGCGCACGCGGGAGTTCCCGCCGGTCATCTGAATCCGATCCGCTTGACCCTGGCTCATCGCCGCGCCGCGCTGCCCCGAGTCTCGGCTCGCCACCATGATCGCGCTGCCGTTATCCCCGCCTTTGTCGTTCGCACTTTCCTGCCCCATGAAATCTTCCGCCCGTCGTTTCCGCTTTCTTTGTATTCTGGTCTGCACTGGCCTAGCCGCCTTCGCCGCGGCCCCGCAGTCTCCGAGTCATCTCCTCGTAAACGATGTCACGAACCCGGTGGGTACCGGCGTGAAGCCCTTCTTCGGCTGGCGCGTCAACGATCTCGATACGAACGAAATTCAAGCGAAGTACCAGATCCGCGTCGGCACGACCGCCGAGTCGCTGACAAGCGGGCGCGGGACGGCGTGGGATAGCGGGGAGATCGCGAGTCGCGATCAGAACCATGTCCTCTACGCGGGGCCAGCGCTCGCCGCCGATCAGAAGTACTTCTGGCAGGTGCGCACGTGGGACAAGAGCGGCACCGCCGGGCCGTTTTCGCCGCCGGCCTCCTTCGTCGTCGGCCCGACCACGAATGAGGATTGGACGGGCGCATCGTGGATCCGGCGCGCGTCGACGGATGCGGACGACTACACTTATTTCCGCAAGGCCGCCGATCTGCCTGATCGCCCAATCGCACGCGCCACCGTCTTCATCACCAGCGTCCACAAATATGAGTTGTTCGTAAATGGTCAGCTCGTCGGAACCGGTCCGGCCTACCAATACCCGCAGTACCAGTATTACAATGGCTTCGACATCACGTCGTCGGTGAAGCCCGGCAAGAATCTCTTCGCCGTCTTCAATCACTGGTTCGGCGGAGGTCAGGGGCGGGCCGCCAGCGCGCGTGGTCTGCTGATGAAAGCGGTGATTCACTACACCGACGGCGCGAGCGTGGTGATGGGGACCGACGGCACTTGGAAACAAATCCAGGCGGCCCAATGGGTGCTGGGACAACGGCAACGCGGCGGCGAGGGCGTGGGCTACATCGAACGCATCGATGCGCGAAAGTTATTGGCTGATTGGAATCAGCCGGCTTTCGACGATTCGGCCTGGAGCACGGCAGAGGTGATCGGGTCGCAGCCCGTCGCACCTTGGGTCAATCCTCCCCAGCCCGATTACACGCGGATCGTGGAAAACGAAATCGTGCCGGCTTCCGTCACCGCACTCGGCGAGAATGCCTATCTCGTCGACTTGGGAAAAGTCTACGCGGGCCGCGCCAGCATCGGGTTCACCGGCGGCGAGGCCGGGCAGCTCGTGACGATGACGGGTGGCTACATGCTCGGGGCGAACGGGCGCGTCGATCCCACCAAGAACCAGAACTGCATTCTCAGCTTTTTCGCCGAGCTCAGTGGCGGCGCGTTCACCTTCCTGCCCGCGGAATATTTCGGGATGCGTTACTTTCAAATCGAGAACTCCCCGATGCCCGTGACCAAGGAGAACTTTAAATTTCTCGTTCGCCATAGCGCGATGGATGCGACGCGTTCTTCATTCGACTCGTCGAATGCGACCCTCAACGCCGTGTGGGAACTGATGAAACGTTCGCTGCTCATCTGCGCGCAGGAGGAATTCGTCGACACCCCCACCCGCGAAAAAGGCGGCTTCCTCGGCGATGGCGCGATCATGAGCACCGTCGCGATGCCGGTGATGCACGAGCGCCTGCTCTCGCGCCGGCAGCTGCACGAGTTCATCGCGTCGATGGATCAGTTCTGGTCGACCGAGGCGAATCGCGGCCGCATCAACGCGGTTTACCCGAACAACGACAATGGACGCGACATCCCCGACTACACGCAGGCGTTCCTCG
>JBDSSU010000219.1:0-4913 GCA_039928635.1 Opitutaceae bacterium
CAATGTCGGCCAAGTCGTCTTCATCGTGCGTCACTCGGACGGCAAACGTGTGCGCGCGAAGATCACCAAAGTTTTCGAGTTCACTGGTCTTGGCACACGTGAAACTGAAACGGCGGTTGCGGGTAACATCGTGGGCCTCTCCGGCTTTGAAGACATCGACATTGGCGACACCGTTACCGCCGATGAAGCGGGTCACGCCCTTCCGTTCACTCAAATCGACCCTCCCACCCTGGAGATGCAGTTCTGCGTAAACGACGGCCCGCTCGTCGGTCAGGAGGGCAAGCTCGTGACGTCACGTCAGCTCCGTGAACGACTGATGCGCGAACTAAAAACCAACGTCTCGATCAAAATCGAAGACACCGACAAGGCTGGCATTTTTAACGTCAAGGCCCGCGGCGCCATGCAGGTTGCCGTGCTCGTCGAGACGATGCGCCGCGAAGGCTTCGAACTCCTTGTCTCCCGCCCGACCGTGATCGAAAAGACTTCCGATGACGGCAAGCGCTTGGAGCCCTACGAGACGGTGTGGATCGAAGTGCCTGATGAATGCGTCGGCTCGATCATGCAAAATCTCGCGAACCGCAAAGGCCTGCTCACGAACATGGAGAAGCTTCCGCACTCCACGATGATCGAAGCAACCATCACCACGCGTGGACTGATCGGCATGGAAATCGACGTCGTCAACGCCACCAGCGGCCGCGGCGTGCTCAGCCATCTCTTCAAGGAATACGGTCCCTATGCCGGCGAAGTTCTGACGCGCATCACCGGCACGCTCCTCGCGACCGAGGCGGGCGAGACCACCTCCTACGCCCTCGTGATGGTGCAGGAACGCGGGAAACTTTTCGTCAGCCCCGGCGAACAGGTTTACGAAGGCATGATCGTCGGCGAGAATCCCCGTAACGAAGACATCGCCTGCAACGCCGTGCGTGCGAAAGCCCTCACGAATTTCCGTTCGCAGGGTTCAGGTGTCGCCACCGGACTCACCCCCGCCTCGAAGCTTTCGCTCGAGCGCGCGATCGAATACATCGCGTCGGACGAACTCGTCGAGGTGACGCCAAAGAGCCTGCGTCTCCGGAAGCGCATTCTAAACAACAACGCGCGTCAGAAAGCCTCGAAGTCGGGCAAGTAAGTCAGCGCCGTCAGTCCTATTCTTCATCCCGCCCGCGTTCGCGAGTCATCGCGCCGCGGGCTTTTTGTTGCGTGGGTTTTCTTGTCGGCGGGGTGCCCTCACCCCGCGAGGCATGGGCCACGAAAGCAAAATCCCGCGGCATGAGGGCATCCCACCAACAAAAACTTCTGGCAGCCGAAACGCGCCGTGCGCCTCAGCCGGTCAACTTCGTGTAGGCATCGGCGTCGAGCAGCGCGTCGGCTTCCGCGGGATTCGCCACCTTCATTTTCAAAATCCACGCATCCGTGTAGGGCGCGCTGTTCAACTTCTCCGGCGCGCTATCGAGCGCCTGGTTCACCGCGGTGATCGTGCCGGAAACGGGAAGGTACAGATCCGACGCTGCCTTGACCGACTCCACCACCCCAAACGTCTCGCCGGCTTTTAGCATGGCGCCGACTTTGGGAGCCTGGACGTACGTGATGTCACCGAGCGCCGATTGCGCGTAGTCCGTGATCCCGACCGTCGCCGTGCCGTCGCTCTCGAGCTTCAGCCATTCGTGGGACTTTGCATAGCGGAGACCAGCGGGGACATTGCTCATGAAGAGGGTTTTCTTAGTTCCACCAAGGGAGGTTTGACCAGTTGCAAATTCAGTTTCGTACCGCGGATGTCGACGGTCAGTGGCTTCGCCGTCGCACTCGTCGCGACCAGCGCCGACCCGATGGCCTCGTTCAGGATCGGTGAAAGCGTGCCGGAAAGCACCCGTCCAACCACGGCGTCATCATTCCCGAGTACAGCAGTATCGGCCCGCACGATGCGGCGGTCGCCCGTCTTGAAGAAGACCACTTTGTTCGCTGCGCCCTGGCTCTTTTCGGCGAGCAACGCAGTGCGGCCGATGAAGTCCACGCCTTTCTCAAGCTTCACCGTCCAGCCCAGTCCGGCCGTCAGCGGGGAAATCTCCTGCGTGATTTCATGGCCGTAGAGCGGAAAACCCGCCTCCAGACGCAGGCTGTCGCGCGCGCCCAGCCCGACAAGTTCCAGTCCGAGCGGCTGACCCGCTGCGAGCAACGCTTCCGCCAACGCCGTCGCCTCGCTCGCCGCCACATAAAGTTCAAAGCCGTCCTCGCCCGTATAGCCCGTGCGGCTGATGAGGCAGTGCATCCCAGCCACGGTGCCTTCGGTGAAATGATAATATTTCACGAGCCCCAGCTTCGCCCCCGTCAGCGATTGCACGATCTCCGCTGCGCGCGGGCCCTGCACGGCCAGCAGCCCATAGTCCGCAGAGCGATCGACGATGCTCACGTTGAACTTCGCCGCCTGCTCGCGAATCCAGGCGAGGTCCTTGTCGACGTTGCCGGCGTTTATGCAAAGGAAGAAATCGTCCGGGCCGCGCATATACACTAGGAGGTCGTCCACCACGCCACCACTCGGGTAGCACATCGGCGAGTAAAGCACTCGGCCGGGAAAAAGCTTCGAGACGTCATTTGTCACGAGGTGATTCAAAAACTTCCCTGCCTCAGGACCACGGACGTCCACCTCGCCCATATGGCTGACATCAAAAAGCCCCGCCGTCCGGCGCACGGCCTTGTGTTCCTCAAGGATGCTACGGTACTGGACGGGCATCTCCCATCCCGCGAAGTCGACCAGCCGCGCGCCATGGGCCGCGTGAAAATCTCGCAGGGGCGTCCGCTTCAGATCACTCATCCGACGACTACGCGGAGCACCGGCAAGCGCAGCAAGTTTGTTTTGAGGGAGTGAGACCCGTGGACAGTTTAGATTCGCAACCCGCCATCGCTGCATAAACTGCGATCATGTCCCTCCCCCGCGGGTTCCGCTGATGCCGTCGAACATTTTCAACCTTGTCGGCGCTTGGGTTCACGACTTCAGCCCCTTTCTCGGTCCGCACTGGGGAAACATCGGCCTCCGTTATTACGGACTCGCTTATCTGCTGGGATTCCTCGGGAGCGTGATGTTGCTCCGGCTCTATCATCGAGCCGGTCGGTCACCGTTCGGCATGAACACCATCAGCGATCTGATGACGTACATCGTATTGGGCGTCTTGATCGGCGGCAGAATCGGCTATTTTCTGCTCTACCAATTAGGCACCGCCGGGACTGATCCCCTTGCAGTCCTTCGAGTCTGGGAAGGAGGGATGGCCAGCCACGGTGGCATGCTGGGCGTGTTGCTCGCGTTGCTCTGGTACTCCCGAAGACGAGCCGTCCCATTCTTTCACTTGAGCGACCTCATCGTTAGCACGGCGCCGATCGGGCTGCTCCTTGGCCGCATCGCCAACTTCATCAACGGCGAACTGTGGGGAAAACCAACGAATGCTCCGTGGGCCTTTATCTTCGAAAACACCGGAGGTGGGCCCCATCCGCGTCATCCCTCGCAGCTCTACGAAGCCTTTTGGGAGGGCGCACTGTTGCTCGCATTCATGCAGTGGCGTTTCTGGTGCAGCGAGGCGGTGCAGCGAAAGCCAGGCCGACTTTCGGGCGAATTTCTCGTGGCGTATGCGATTGCCCGATCGATCGGTGAGGTTTTTCGCGAACCTGATGCGTCGCTCATTCTGGGTTTAAGCCGCGGCACTTTCTATTCAATTTTCATGATCGCGACGGGCACGTGGCTGATCGTGAGAACGGGGTCCACGCCTCGGGGCCGTGAACCCAATCGGTAGAGAGGTCCAGGGCGGATTCGCCACTCAGAGCTGTCGGCCTCCGCGTGATTGGGTGATTTCCCGGTTCAATTGATCCGCGACCTGCCCCCGAACAACGATCAACCTACTCTTCACCCTCAATTCCGCTGCGACCATCGGCCCTCGATGGAGCTATAAACGGCCAAGGCTTCGTCGATGGCAGATAAAATACGCTGCAGCTCGTTCTCCGTCATTTGAGATCATGCGATCGATGGCACCCGGACCCCGCCGAATCGTACAGTTAGTAATTGGGCTGAGATGCGGTGCCGCACGTCAACTCGAGCGCTGGGCCACCCGGCCAAATGCTGTCGGCGCAATCTCCCTCCAATGGGCTCGCTGTTTGTACCGGGATTCCGGTACGCATACCGAAAATCCGGTAGTCAGCACGCTTGGCGCTGAAACGCACCCATCGGACCATCGAACGTCAGTTCATCAGTCATTGGGTGGGGCCGCCCTTGGGGAAGGGCGGCCCCTTTGATTCGAGCGGCCACCCTGAAGCTGTCAGCCGTTTCACTCCGAAACCGAGAGCCACCTGCTGGCTCCATCACCGAAACAGAAACTCGGATCTCCGTAGCCGTCGAGGTGCGCCAATCCTATGCAAAAAGGGAGAGCGAACCGCGAGACCCTCGGACTGGCGTCACCGAGCGAAGGGGCCGGCGGGAATAACATCGTGGTTTACCGGATACGTAAGCCCGGAATTAAACTGTGCACCGGCTTCCCCCTCCGCTGTCGGACCCATCGCGAATGAAAAAAACGGCGACGGAGTTGAGCGAAACTATCCCAGTCGTCGCAACGGTCGAAAACTCCGTCGTGAAGGTGAGAGCCGCATGTCCAATTTGTGGCCAGCTGTTCTGTTTCAGCACTCACGAGGACATCGTCCAGATGAGAACTTCAACGGTGAACAGCGTGATCACGCATATCCGGTGTGTTCACCCTGAAGACTAGCGCGAGCTGCATGCAGGTATTAAAGCGTCCATGTACCCCCTTCCCGCGCCTTCAGCTCGAACAAACCGAAGCAGGGTTATTGTGAAGTGAAACCGTCCCTCAAAAAAAATTTCAGGCGTCTGCTCTGCAAGGAAACAAACTTTGAAACGCCAAACTGCTCCGGGCAGAAATCTC
>JBDSSU010000220.1:0-8231 GCA_039928635.1 Opitutaceae bacterium
GTCGACGACCTGAATCTCGCGCTGAAAGACCCGGCGCCAAAAGTCGACACGACGGACGTGAGCAAACCCGTCGCGGCCAAAGCGGTTCCGGCCGGTGCGCCGGCACAGAGGGGTTTGCCGGATCAAACACCATCAGGGATGGGTGGCGATTCGGGCGACGAACAAGAGCTCCCGGACGAAACTGAGCCGCCACTGGAGGAAGGGACGGACGATTTACCCGCAGGCGGAGCAATCGCCGTCGAAGTCGACAAGGTGACCCTTCTCCCCGGTGCGCTTGCGAGTGGCACGGTGACCTTCAGCGACGGTGTGACGGGCAAATGGGTCGTCGATCAGCAGGGTCGCCCGGGGCTGACCGAGATCAGCCAGCCCGGCTACCGGCCTTCGCCCGCGGATGGACAGGCGTTCATGCGAGAACTGAGCGCCCAGCTGCAACGTCGCGGTTTTTAAGCCCGGCGTCCAAAAGAACGCCCCGCGGGTTATCCCCCAGAGGTCGTCGAAAAAGGTGGGGCGTGACCGCTGGGGCTCGCCTTGCGATTGCGCAACCCCGAGGTGAATCGCGGCGGGCCCAGCGGTTCCGCCCTACCCGCCGGATTCTTTTTTCGACGCGCTCCCAGGGACGTCTTCAAAATCGCCTGTCATTCTGAGCGAAGCGAACTCTAGCCCGAAAAACTCATGCCAAAATTCAACCAAAGCATGAGCCACAGAGGACACGGAGCTGGGACACACAGGGCACAGAGCAAGACACGATGTTTGGCTCTGTGAACTCTGTGTCTGCGCTCTGTGCTCTCTGTGGCAAAAAAATCTTCACGGAAAGTGTGATGCATGCGGGCAAGCCCGCAGGGCTGGTCTGGCATCCACCCGTGGATCCGCGGCATGGCCTTCGACCCTGTGGATTCTTCGCTGCGCTGCTGACGAACGTCTTTTTTTGTAGGGCGGGGTCTCCTGACCCCGCCGGTGGCGTGCGAAACCGCGGCGGGGTCGGGAGACCCCGCCCTACAGCTCACGCCTCGCTTCGGCGGATTAAGTTCAGGGCGTGTCACACACGATCCGCGACGCGGCTACCCGCTGATCAGCCGCCGCAACTCCGCCTCGTCGATCACCGGCACCCCGAGCGCCTGCGCTTTGTCCAGCTTCGAACCCGCTTCGGCCCCGGCGAGCAGATAGCTGGTTTTTTTGCTCACGCTGCCGCTCACCTTTCCTCCCGCGGCGTCGATCTTCGCCGCTGCTTCGTCGCGGGTCATCGTTGGCAACGTCCCGGTCAGAACGAAGGTCTTTCCCGCCAGAAGATTGCTGGTCGCGGCGGGCGGGGCGGGCGCGGTGGGTTGAAGTCCGAGCTGCATCAACTCGCGCACCAGTTCCCGGTTCCGCGGCTCGGCGAAATGTTTCAAGATCGCCTCCGCCATCGTCTCACCAATCCCCTCGATCCGGCTCGCCTTTTTCTCACCCAAAAAATCATCGAGCGTCGCGTCCGCCAGCGCCTCCAGCCTCCCGAAACGTCCCGCGAGATCTTTGGCGGCTGACGTGCCGACATGCGTGATGCCGAGTCCGTGCACGAAGCGCCACAGCTCCGCGCGTTTGCTCGCTTCGATCGCAGCCAGCAGATTGTCGGTGGATTTTCCCACGCTTTTGCCGAGCGTCAGAAGATCGTCGCGCTGCAACCGGTAAATATCGGCGACGCTCCGCACCCAGCCTTTTTCGGCGAGCGTGTCGACCATGGCCTCCCCCAAACCTTCGATGTCGACGCAGCTGCGCGAGGCGAAGTGCTGGACGCGCCTTCGCACCTGCACAGGACACTCCAAATTCGGACAGCGTAGCGCCACTTCCTCGGCGAACTGCACCACGCGCGTGCCGCACGCGGGACAAATTTCCGGGAAGACAAATGCGACGCACTCCGGCTTGCGTCGCGCCAGATTCACCGCGATCACCGCCGGAATCACTTCGCCGGCTTTCTCGACATAAACGAAATCGCCAACGCGAATATCTTTCCGAGCGATCTCGTCGCGATTGTGCAGCGTCGCGCGCGCCACGGTGGTCCCGGCCAACAACACCGGCTCCAGCTCCGCCACCGGCGTCAGCACTCCCGTTCGCCCGACTTGGACGGAGATCGCGTTCAGCCTGGTTTCGGCCCGTTCCGCCGCGAACTTGTAGGCCATCGCCCAGCGTGGCGCCTTGCTCGTCATCCCGGCTTCGCGTTGGAGTTTGAGCGAATCGAGTTTCACGACCGCACCGTCCGTCGCGTAACGGAACGTGTGACGCAGCCGATCCAGCTCCTGGACGGCCGCCCAGACTTCGTCGGCACCGCGGGCGCTCCAAATTTTCTCCGCCGTGGGCAAACCCCATGCTTTCACGAGCGCGTGGTAACCGCTCTGCGTCCCTCCCGCCGCATCCGCCGGTTCGCAGTAACCCACACCGTAGAGCACGATCTCGAGTTTGCGCCGGGCCACTTCCGCGCGGTCGAGGAGCTTGAGCGTTCCCGCCGCCAGATTGCGCGGATTCGCATAACGGTCTTCGCCGGCTTCCTCGCGTTCGCGGTTGATGCGCGCGAACTCCGCGAGCGTCATGAAAACTTCACCGCGGATCTCGATCACCTCCGGCACGGGTGCGGCTGGCGAATTCTTCAGCGTTCGCGGCAACGATTGGAGGGTCAGGGCATTGGCGGTGACATCGTCACCTTCAACGCCGTTTCCGCGCGTGACGGCGCGTATCAGTTTGCCTTGTTCGTAAGTGAGGCTGACGGCGAGACCGTCGATCTTCGGCTCCACGACGTAGCTCAACGCCTCGCGTTCGAGCAACCTGCCGAGGCGCCCATCGAATTCCCGCAGTTCCGCCTCCGAGTAGGTGTTGTCGAGGCTCTGCATCGGCTGGCGGTGCCGGTGGGTTTGAAACCCTTCCGCGCGGTCATCGCCGACTTTTGCAGTCGGCGACTCGGAACCGGCTGCCTTCGCCGCCTGGGGGAAATGCGTTTCCAGCTCCGCCAGCTCGCGCTTTAAGGCATCGTACTCGAAATCCGTGATCTCGGGTTTCGCGTTCCGATAATAAAGTTCGTCATGCCGGGCGACGCGCGCCCGCAACTCGGCGATTTGCTGCTGGGCCTCGGCGACAGTCATGGCGCTGAGACTGGTCCGGCCAAACTCGCCTGTTCAAGCCGCGGTTTGTGCCGGGGAAAAATCGGGGTTTCGAGCGTGCGGCGGTACCACGCCCACCGGCAATACAGCGTCACGGCCAGCGCCGCCCCGAGCGTGTCCGCCAGCCAGTCCGCCAGTTCCACCGCGCGCCCGGGCGTGAAACTCTGATGCCACTCGTCGGAAATGCCGTACGCCGAAGCCAGCCCGATGGCGATCCACGCGGCGTACCGGGAGGATTTCCCCCCGGACCCGAGGATCGCCCGCAGCAACAGCGTCGCGAGCAAGCCGTACACCATGAAGTGCACCACCTTGTCGATGCCCGGAACCGCCGGCCCCGCGATTTTCGAACGGCTCGACGCCAGGAAAATCGACGCGGCGAGCGCCACCGGCGGAAGCCACCGCCACTTCGAAACTAAAGGATCGTTCGGCACGAAAGGCGTTGTCACCGCGCCCCCCCCGCCCGCGCAACTCGAATCAGACACGCGCGCCGTTTTCATGACGTTCTTTATCCGATCGGACGTAGCGAAGCTTCGGCGATTCCCGATCGCCGATTCCGGTGCCGCTCAGACGAGTAATTGATCGCCTCTTCGATCATCGGCACCCAACTTCCCGGTCCCGTTCCCTTGACTGAAAAAACCAACGAACAGCTCGCCCTCCTGAGTCTCCACCTGGCGAAGCGTCGCGAGGTCATCCTTGAGTCCTGGCGTCATGCGGCCGGCGCCGACCCGGCCCAGACCACCGTCAGCTTCCTGACGCGTTCCCAGTTCAACGACCATATCCCCCAGTTGCTCGACGCCTTCGAGCGCAAGCTGCGGGCGCGACCCGGCGGGATCAGCGCCGCCGCTGCGGATGAGGCGAAGACGCAGGAAGACGTGAAGCATGGCCTCCAGCGCTGGCAGCAGGGATACCGTCTCACGGAGTTGATGCACGAATGGGGACACCTCCACCTTTGTCTCTTTGAAGAACTGGAGTCGTTCGCCAACGCGAATCCGCAGATCGACCGGGAAACGCTCGTCGTCGCCCAGCGGGAGTTGATCGAGTTGATTAACGAGGGGGTCAACGAAAGCGCCGGCCAGTACGCGCGGATGCAACAGGCGGAGGCCGCCGGGCACGTGCGCGATCTGCAACGCACCCTCGCCAACGCCACCGAGGTCGAGCGCCGCCGCTCGGAGTTGATCCGCCAGGCCGTCCATGATCTGCGCAGCAACGTGCAATCGGTCAGCACCGCCGCCGAAGTCCTGCGCGACGCGCACATCGCGGCCAGCGAACGCATCGAGTTCGCCGGTCTCGTGCAGCAAGGCGTCGAATCGGTGAGCGATATGCTGGGAGACCTGATGGAACTCGCGCGCCTGGAGGCCCACCAGGAATCGCGGGAAATCGCCCCGGTCGATGCCGCGAACTTGATCGCCGAACTCTGCGCCGTGGCGCAACCGATTGCCGCCGCCCGAAATCTTTTTCTCAAAACGGAGGGCCCGGCGCCCCTGAACGTGCAAGGAGACGCCGGCAAAGTGCGGCGCCTGTTGCAGAACCTGCTTTTCAACGCCTTGAAATACACCGAAGTCGGCGGCGTGACGCTCTCGTGGGGCGAAACGAACGAGCGTTGGTGGGTCATCGTCAAGGACACCGGGCCGGGACTGATGGCCGGACCGGGCTCGCCCATCGCGCCCGGCCTGACCGCCGCGACGGATGCCGCCCGTGAATCCGAAAAGTCCACTCCCGAAGAACATCATGAGGCCCTGCCGGTTTTGCCGGCGCCCCCGGGAGGTTCGATTCCGGCGAAGCGCCAGCATCAGCCGACCGGTGAAGGCATCGGACTCTCGATCGTGAAACGACTCTGCGAATTGCTGGACGCCACCCTCGAGCTCACCAGTTCAGCCGAGACCGGGACAACCTTCCGCGTGGTTTTCCCGAGCCGCTACTGAGCGCCGCCGATGAGGCGGGCGATAACCAGAAATTTTGCTCCGGCTACGATCCACGCCCCTGCCCTTCTTTGCCTTTTATCGAGGGCAATTAATCGCAATTGGTGCCAGTAACACCGTTCGGCAAAGGAAGAAGCCGCTTGCGAGACCCAAAGGTTGCGCGCAAAAGTTTCCGCATGAAAGGCAAGTTTACCGCCATCATCGAAGAAGCCCCTGAAGGCGGCTATTGGGCGATCTGTCCTGAAGTGCCCGGTGCGAATGGCCAAGGCGAGACCGTCGAAGGTGCGAAGACGAGCTTGCGAAAAGCGATTCGACTGATCTTTGAGGATCGCATCGCAGACGCACGCCGAGGCCTGCCTGACGACGCGATTCAAACCGTGGTTGCCATTTAATGAAGCGACGCGAGTTGGAGAAAAAGCTCCGACGCGCTGGGTGTTATCTGAAGCGAGAAGGCGGTTCGCATTCTTTGTGGATCAATCCCCGAACGGGAATCGTTGAAGCGATTCCTCGTCACTCCGAGATCAAGGAGCCTCTCGCATGGAAGATTCTCAAATCGTTAGGTGGCACGTAAACGATGTTACCCAAGCTAGAGGGAACCCCCGGTGGCCGATCTGAGAGGTTGGGCAAAGAACAAGAATTCCGGGCACGCAGAAAATCACACAGAGCGGGACGCAGCGGGTCCAACCGACTTGCACCCAGTCGCAATCAAACTCTTGGTCACGCATCCGCGCGTCGTGATGCGTAACGGGGAAAATGGTCGGGCTGGTGAGATTCGAACTCACGACCTCTTGCACCCCATGCAAGCGCGCTACCAGGCTACGCTACAGCCCGAACAAGGAAGGGTGAACAAGCCGCATGCCTCCGGTCGAAGCAAGTGTTTTTCTGCGCGCTCTCAGAGTGTCGACGTGGTGTTCACGCCGCCGCCGCCATTCGTCCCATCGGGCTCTGCTAACCCGCCTCCCTAACATGACTGCGACGATTCTCGCGGCAGACCGGATCACTTCAGCCTCTGGAAAGTGGACGCACTCGGTCAGCCCAAAGCCGCAATTCGCCAAAAATTCGGCCCGCCAGCAGTCCGCGTCGCCCTGCGGATGGGATGAGTCGCTGCGTGAACTTCTCAGCCGCCTTTGCTGCGCGCGTTCACCTGCAGAGGAAGCTCTCTCACTTCCGGCAGCGCCAACCTTCCCCAATTCGAAAACATCGTTGGGTGACAACTCCGGCGACGCGGTCTGCTCCAGTATCCTTTTGGCGACCACCTTGCCGGCATCAGAGCCAGAGCCGCCCAAAAAAATTGTCCCCCAAACCGGAACCATCCTTTCGCAGGCAAACACTGTAGATTTGTCGTGATCGGCCCTGATTTTTCTCGCGGCGACCGGCGAACGCCCTCTCCTCGCTCAACATTGCCCATGCGAATCGGAATCTGCGCCGACCCGGCCACGCTCGCGACCCTCCCCACGCCTCTGCCATTCGATTTCATCGAGGGGCATGTCCAGAATTTCCTGAAGCCAGAAGCCTCCGAAGCGGAGTTCTCCTTCAACGCCGAAGCGCTGCGGAATTGCGCCCGCTCCATGCCTGCGGCCAATTGTTTTCTTCCTGCCGATCTGCGCGTCACCGGGCCACTGATCGATTATGCCAGACTGGACCGCTACGCGGAAAACACCTTCCGCCGAGCGGCCAAGATCGGAATGAAGATCATCGTCTTCGACAGCGCCGGGGCGCGGCACGTGCCGGATGGTTTTCCCGCTTCACGCGCTTTCGAGCAATTCGTCGACGTGTTGCGCCACTTCGCTCCCCTGGCGGGCGCCCTAGGAGTAACCCTCGTGGTGAAAGCGCTCAATCGGGAGGAATGCAATTTCGTCAACACGCTCGCGGAAGCCGCGGAAGCCGTCGAACGGGCGGCCCACCCTAACGTGAAACTCCTCGCGGATATTTTCCACCTGCTCCGCAACGGCGAGAATCCCGACGAGATCGTCAAGTTTGGCTCACTCGTGCATCACGCGCATGTCGCGGAAAACAAGGACCATGCTCCGCCCGGTGTGAACCAGGAAGACCTCCGCCCCTTCCTGCGTGCCCTAAAAAAAATCGGCTTCGATGATCGGCTGACCATCGAAGCCGTGTGGGCCAAGCTGGAGGAGCAAGTCGCTCCCGCCGCCGCCGCTTTGCGCGCTCAACTGACCGCATCCGGGTACCGGTAATCGATTGACCGAAACCCGCGGAACGGAGTAGCCGCGAAATTACTTCGCGTCCTCGTTCGATTTGTCGGAATCGACGGCGCCTGCCACGTCCAAGCCCATCGCGATTTCGGTCAGAAGCTTGTCCGTCTCTCCCTCTTCATCGAGGGTTTCTTGCAGGATGGAGGCCACGTTCTTTTCGCCAGCAAGTTCCGCCAAAGTGCGCGCACAGCCGTAGCCGGCGATTTCGTAATGCTCCACTTTCTGGGCGGCGGTGATCAGAGCGAGGTCGAGGATGACCGGCACGGCGTCCTCTTCCATGGCTTCCTTGCCCTCTTCGATGAGGCCTTCCATGGCCTTGCATTTCTTTCCCTTGGGGGACTCTTCCAGTTCTTCCATCACCTGTTCGAGGCGTTCCGCGTGGGTTTTGGTTTGTTTCAGGTGATTCTCGAAAGCAGATCTGAGGTCGTCGCTGTCGGCGGCCTTCGCCATTTTGGGAAGGGCTTTGATCAATTGGTTTTCAGCACTGTACAAGTCCTTGAGTTCTTCAATGAGAAGGTCGCGGGGCGAGGTGAGTTTTGACATCGGGATTGTGAGTTAATGGTGATGAGATCGCTGAACGAACCGGCGTTATTCAGAGGGACGCCGGATTAACGGCCGCACGGACCGAGCTCACCCCCAGCAGTTCCACGGCGGCTCGCAGGTCGTTTCCGGGACGGGAGATTTCCCGTATCCCAAGGAAGGATCGGTGGGCTCGGGCGAAATCCCCAAGAGAGACCGGGAAATTTCCCGAGCAACCAGCCTCGCCACAACGCAGATGAGCATCACCCCAATCGTCGCGAGTTTCGTGAGCGTGATGATAGCGTTCGCCCTTGGAGAAACCGCCTTGGTTCGGGAACCCGCGTCGACCGCCTTCGGAGACGAGAGGTTCATGGCATACTACTAAATTCTCCTCAATTTTGGCTGGGCGGTGAACCAACGCCCTGCACAGTGGCCAAATGGAAAATCCCGTTAAG
>JBDSSU010000221.1:0-8670 GCA_039928635.1 Opitutaceae bacterium
GGGCACGGGCGGCGGTTTTGTCGCCCATCATGTCGAGCAACTCGGGACGCGGCCCGACGAAGATGATTCCCGCGCGCTGACACGCGCGCGCGAACTCCGCGTTTTCGGAGAGAAAACCGTAACCGGGATGAATCGCGTCGACGCCTTTTTCCTTCGCGATGTTAACGATGCTCTCGATGTCGAGATACGCCGCGACCGGGCCTTTGCCGATGCCGACCTGGTAGGCTTCGTCCGCCTTGTAACGGTGAATGCTCAGGCGGTCTTCCTGCGCGTAGATGGCGACCGTGCGTAAATCGAGCTCCGTGCCCGCGCGAAAAATGCGGACCGCAATCTCGCTCCGGTTGGCGGCCATCATTTTTTTGATGGGGCGGATGGCGGGTGCGAAAGAGGCTCGGGATTTTGAGGAAGGCATCGACGTTAAGCGGGTGGAGAGTTGCGCGGGAAGAGGCGAAAGGTTCAAGGGAAACGCGTCAGCTTTCAGGACAATGCCCCGAGCATCAGACCGTCTGAGCCGCATCCATGCATTGAGAAACCACGAGTAGACACGAATGGACGCAAATATCAGAGCGACCGGGAAAAAATCCGGAGTCATTGCTTCAACTCACCTTTCAGTGAGTGGCTCAGGCGCCCCCGTCTCCAAGTGTTTTTCATCCGTGTCCCTTTGTGTCCATTCGTGGTTCAACTCCTTCGTTCCGGCTGAGGGTGGACTTCGGTCACCGCCTCGCTGAACCAGCCTTGTTCAAACAGGAATTGCCGAGGGGGAAATGAAGGTGCGGGGAGGTCGGACCAAAGGCGTGTGAGTGACGTGGTGGAGGGCCCGGGGCCAGTAGACGGGATGCCCCGGAGGGTAGGCATCAATCGGGTAAGATCGCTGACAGTCCGAACTAATCGTTCTTTATCGCCCGTGGGAGTTTCCGCGCGGTGCTCATTTCTCCTCTTGAAAACGCCGGTCTGCATTCATGGTGTTTGGCCCACGCGCCTTCCCGGCGGCCGCCGAAACGTGGACCGTTATTGCTCGTCAGGCGCGGCATAACCCGTGGAACTTTCTTCGCTGCCTTTCCCCGAAAATGATTCTTACCGTCGGTCGCTCCGCGTTGCGTGCTTCGCTTTCGCGAGCGGATGCCGGCGTTTGGGCGGTTCGAAGCGAAGCAGCCGTCGATGACGATCATACCCTTTGGCATCCTGAACTCGTCCTGCATCTCACCTGACACCCCCGCGCCGTCCGTTGTCCTTCTCGGAACGCCGATGCCTTCCCCATCACGCATTATTTAACCCCGCCTGTTTATGAAACTCGGTCATTCACTCGGACTCTGCTCCGCATTGCTCGGAATCTCGGCCGCAACGCTCGGATTCGCCGCCTCGGTTGAGCCGGTGCAAATCGGCTGGCTCGGCGGCACGGCCGCCCCGATGTCAACCGGGGTCAGTTGGGGCGTGCCGTGGCCGAAAGGCGCCGTGCCCAAAGACCAGAAGTTTTCCCTCACGACCGCCGATGGGAAAATCCTTCCGCTGCAAACCTGGCCACTCGCTTACTGGCCGGATGGTTCGTTGAAGTGGAGTGGCTTCGCTTCGGTGGCCGGTCCGGAACAGGGGGGCGCTCTGAAACTTTCTGCGACGTCCGGTGCGTCGACGACGGCCGACGGCGTAAAACTCACCCTCAAGGAGAGCAATGGAATCATCGACATCGACACAGGCGTGATGAAAGCGCGGCTCCGGACCTCCGGCGCAAATTTGATCGAGTCCATTTCCATCGCGGGCCGCGAGGTGGCGCGGGCGGGTCAACTCGTTGTCCTGCTACAGACCGGTCCCGACGTCGAAGAAGGGACCGCACCCGCGCGGGAGAAATTTCTGAGCAAGGTGCAGAAAGTAGTCGTGGAACAGAGCGGCCCCATCCGCGCGGTGGTGAAAATCGATGGCGCGCACCAAGCCGTCAGCGGTGCCCGCGAATGGCTGCCATTCAGTGTGCGCCTGTATTTCTACGCGGGCGAAGAATCGATCCGCGCCGTCCACACGCTCACGTTCGACGGCGACCAGGAGAAAGATTTCATCCGGGGCGTGGGACTGACCTTCGCCGTTCCAATGCGGGAGCAGTCCTGGAACCGGCATGTTCGTTTTTCCGGTGCGGAAGGCGGCCTTTGGTCGGAGCCAATTCAAGGCGGCGGTGGCAACGCCACGCAACAGGCGGGGCAGCGCGTTGAGCCGGGGCAGAACAACTTTCCGCGCACGTTCCTGCCGAGCGACACCGAGCAGCAGCCGGTCTGGAGCGATTTCAAACTGACCCAGCCGAATCCGGAGGGCTTCACGGTTTTCAAGCGCACCAACGCGCAGAGCTCATGGGTCTTCGCCGGTGCGGGGAAACGCGCTTCGGGTCTTGGTTTCGTCGGCGACGTCACCGGCGGGCTTGCGATCAGCGTGAAAGATTTCTGGCAGTCGTATCCCACGGGTCTCGAAATTCGCGATGCGGGTAAAGCAGCCGCCCAGCTCACCGCGTGGCTCTGGTCGCCGGATGCGCCGGCGATGGACATGCGCCACTACGCCACGCGTGCCTATGGTCTGAACGCCACGTACGAGGACGTGCAGGCCGGCATGAGCAGGGCGTACGGCGTCGCGCGCACGAGCGAGTTTACGATCTATCCCACGGGTGACGTACCCGCCAAGGCGACCACGGTGGCAATGGCCAAGTCAGGCGAAAAACTTCCGCTGCTCGTGGCAGCGCCGAAATACATTCACTCCACCGGCGTGTTCGGCGTTTGGAGCATTCCCGATCGTTCGACGCCCTTGAAGGCGGCCGTGGAGGACAAACTCGATTCAACCCTCGCGTTCTACAAGCAGCAGGTCGACGAACGCCACTGGTACGGGTTCTGGGTCTACGGCGACTACATCCATAGTTACAACAACGCCGCTCACGTGTGGTATTACGATTGGGGCGGGCATGCCTGGCAGAACACCGAGTTGGGCGTTCCGCTGTGGGTTTGGTATAGTTTTCTGCGCACCGGACGCGAAGACGTTTTCCGGATGGCAGAGGCCCAGACGCGCAACACGAGCGAGACGAATGTCTATCACATCGGCCCGATGGCGGGACTTGGCTCGCGGCACAATGTCGTCAAGTGGGGCGACGGCGCCAAAGAGGCGCGCGTCAGTCAGGCGGCGCACTGGCGGCCTTATTATTATCTGACGACCGACGAGCGCACGGGCGACATCATGCGCGCGCAGCTGCTGTCTGACACGAGCGCGTTGCGTTTCGACCCGATGCGGCTGGCCCAGCCGACGCTGCCGCAGGATCCGAAGTTTCCCGGCCGCATTCGCATCGGACCGGACTGGCTGGCTCTGGCCGGCAACTGGATGACGGAGTGGGAACGCACCGGTGACACGAAGTGGCGGGACAAGATTCTCGCCGGCGTCGATTCCATCCTGGCGATGAAATACTGGATGAAATCCGGTGTCCGCAACGGCCTGAATCCGGATCTGCCCAAGAACGCAGACGGTACGCCACAGATCGGGGCGCTCAAGGGTGGCGGCAGCATGACTGTCGGTTACGATCCGGCCACGGGAAAACTTTTCCCCATTCCCGATCCGATCGCGAAAGAGCAGGTACCCGTGAACTATAATCTCTTCACCATTCAGGGTGGGGCAGAGGTGATGTTTGAACTCGTGCCGTTGCTCGACCGCCCGGATTTCGCGAAGGCTTGGCTGCAGTATTCCCGGTTGAGCGTGGCGCCCGCCGACGTGTTGCTGAAGGACAAGGAAACCGGCACCGAGGGCGGCGACGGTCAATTTGTCGAGGGATCACAGGGCGGTCCGCGTCTCGCCGCGTATGCCTACGCGCACACCAAAAATCCCGCCTTCGCACGCATCGCGATTGCCGCACTGAGTCGTTATCGCCGCGCCGACCAGGTCCTCCTCAATGGTCCCGATGTCCTCAACCCGGTGCACGAAGCGCCGGGCGTCTCCACCAACAACGCCGCACAGGACAGCCTCTCCATGATCGAGATCCTCGCGCTGGTTGCTGATGCGTTGCCGAACGAACTCCCGCCCGTACCCGAAGGCGGACGTGGGCGTGGCGAGCGTGGTGGCCGCGGTCCGCAACCTCCTGCCCAGGCGCCAGCGACCAAGTGAACTCTCCGACCCCGGTCCGTCAGGCCGACAATTCCTCTCCATCACCGATGAAATTCACGTCGAGCATCCTAACGTTTGTCGCGCTCGCCTCGTCGGCGTTTGCGGCCGAAGCGGTTCAAATTAACTGGCTCGGAGGCGCTTCGAGCCCCGTCGCCACCGGCGTGAGCTGGGGTGTGCCGTGGCCAAAGGGTGCGGTGCCGAAGGGGCAGAAGTTCTCGCTCACCACCGCCGCTGGGACATCTCTTCCCGTGCAAACCTGGCCGATGGCGTACTGGCCGGACGGCTCGCTCAAGTGGAGCGGTTTCGCGACCGTCGCCATGTCAGCCACCGCCGGGCCGTTCAATCTGACTCCGGCCGCAGCGGCGTCAGCGACGGAAGCCGCGACCGTGCGGGTTAATCAGAGCAACCGAAACACCACCATCGAAGTCGACACGGGACGGGTGAAGGTGCGGGTCCCAAAATGGGGAACCAATTTGATCGATTCCGTGGTCGTCGATGGACGCGAAGTGGCGCGCGACGGACAGCTGATCTGCATTCTGCAAAGTGGGCCCGACGGCGGTCCCGAGGACGTCGTCCCGCGCGAACGCTACGGCACGAAGCTGGAGAAAGTAACCGTGGAGCAATCGGGCCCCGTCCGCGCCGTGCTGAAGCTCGAGGGGAAACATCTTGGCGGACGCACCAGCCGCGAGTGGCTGCCCTTCGTGGTGCGTCTCTATTTTTATGCGGGCCAGGAAAACGTCCGCATGGTGCACTCGATCGTCTACGACGGTGATCAGGAGAAAGACTTTATCCGCGGACTCGGACTGACGTTCGCGGTGCCGATGCGCGAAGAGATCCACAACCGTCACATCCGTTTCTCCGGGCAAGGCGATGGTCTGTGGGCCGAACCGATTCAACCGATGATCGGACGCGACAATCGGATTGTCGCCGATCCGCAAACTCGCGCGAATGTTTATCCGCTGCAGGCCGCCGGCAAACGCGTGCCCAACCAGAAGGACCTCAATGCCGAGAGCCGCGGCTGGCTCGCGGATTGGGCCGTGTGGGACGACTTCAAACTTTCCCAGCCCAATGCAAACGGTTTCACGATTGAAAAACGCACCAACCCACAGAGCGCATGGATCCCGGCAGGCGCCGGGAAACGCGCCTCGGGTTTCGCCTTTGTGGGCGACGTCAGTGGCGGCCTCGGCGTGAGTCTGAAGAATTTCTGGCAGTCGTGTCCCTCCGGACTCGAAGTGCGCAAAGCCACGAGCGGCGCGGCGGATCTCACGGTCTGGCTCTGGTCGCCGGATGCTCCCGCGATGGATATGCGGCACTACGATACGCGGCCCCACGGGCTCGAAGCCGCTTACGAAGACGTGCAACCCGGTTTCTCCACAGCGCATGGCGTCGGCCGCACGAGCGAGTTGACTCTGATGCCGACCGCCGAGGTGCCTTCGAAGGAAACCTCCGCGCTGCTTGCCCAAGTGGGCGCGCAGCCGCCGGTGCTGGTGTGCACTCCGCAATACTACAACTCCGCCCAGGCGTTCGGTCTCTGGGGAGTCGAAGATCGCTCTACGCCGGTGAAGCAGGCGATCGAGGAGCGGCTTGATGCCACGCTGAACTTTTATCTGAAGCAGCCCGGCCAGCATAACTGGTATGGCTTTTGGGATTTCGGTGACGTGATGCATTCCTACGACAACGAACGTCACGAATGGCGTTACGATCTCGGTGGCATGGCGTGGGCGAATTCCGAACTCGGGCCCGACATGTGGCTCTGGCTGAGTTTTCTCCGCAGCGGACGCGCGGATGTGTTTCGCATGGCGGAGGCGATGACGCGTCACACCGGCGAAGTGGACGTGTATCATCTCGGCCGTTTCGCCGGGCTTGGCTCGCGGCACAATGTCCGCCACTGGGGTTGCGGCGCCAAGGAGGCGCGCATCAGCCAGGCGGGTTATCGGCGCTATTATTACTATCTCACGACCGATGAACGCGTCGGCGACCTGATGCGCGAGGTGGTGAATGTGGATTTCAAGACTGTGGAGTTCGATCCGATGCGCCTCGCGCAGCCGATCACGGAGGCGGAAAAGAAACTCGCTCCCACGCGCGTGCGGCTCGGGCCGGACTGGTTCGCGTTTATCGGGAACTGGATGACCGAGTGGGAGCGCACGGGCGACACGAAGTGGCGCGACAAGATTCTCGCGGGCGTCGAGAGCCTGAACGCGATGCCGCTCGGTCTGCGTTCGGGTAAAAATCTCGTGTTCGGCTACGATCCCGAGACCGGAAAGCTGTTTCAACTCAGCGATGAAGTCGGGACCTACAATCTCGCGACGATCATGGGCGGCGCCGAAGTGGTCTTCGAACTGAATCTCATGCTCGACGATCCGCGCTGGCAGAAATTGTGGCTGCAATATTGCCGTCTGTATAGCGCACCGAAAGAGGTTCTCACCCGCGATCGGACCACGGGCACTGAGGGCGGCGACGGTGCCTTCGTGCGCGATGGACGGCTCTCGGCCTATGTCTACCAGCAAACGAAAAACACCGCCTTCCTGCAGCCGGCAATCGACGCGTTGCTGCGCAACGGCCGGAACGTTCGCCAATCCCGGAAAGTGGATGGCCCGGCGGTGTTGAATCCGATCGATGAAGGTTTCGCCGGCACCAACGGTGCTTCCCAAAATGGACTCGAAACGATTGCGATGCTCGGGATGGTCGGGGCGCAATTGCCGGCTGAGTTCCCGCCGCAAACCGAAACCGGTCGGGGCGGACGCGGGGCTCGGGGAGGACGCGGAGCAGGGCGGGGCGCCACACCTCCACCCACAGCGACTCCGCCAGCGGAATAGCGCGCAGTCGCCATGAGAATCGCGAGACTGATCCTCACCTTTTCCATGGCTGTTACATCCCTGTCGGCTCAACCGACGCCGCCAGCCTCTCCGATAACGCCCGTGGCCGCACCTTCGCCCGCTGGTTCGGCGGTACCATCGCCGTCGGGGGGCGCCGCGACCGGGAGCGTCAATCCCACCTCCAATGCCGCGCGTCCCCGCGAAGTCTTTCCGGTGCACTCCGCTCCGCTGACGATCGAGGAAGTCACAGAAGTGCTCGTGCGTGTGCGTGACTATCTCGCCGCCAACACCCCGGCGCGCCTGGTGCACTCCGTCCACGGGACCGAGATCGCGGCGCATCCGGATTCCGACGCGGTGCTGGAGCGCGGCGTCTTCAACGTGGCGGCCTATCAGTTTGGGATGGTGTATGCGGGCATGCTGGCGGTCGCCGAGACGACGGGTGACGCGACCTTTCGCGACTATGCGGAACGCCGGATCTCGTTTCTCGTCCGGACAGCGCCATGGTATCGCGACGCGCCCGCGGACGGATTCGCGGCGGGCGCAGCTTTTCGCGCCTTGAATCATCCGCGTGCGCTCGACGATGCCGGCATCATGGCCGCAACGATGATCAAGGCGCACCGCGCCGGCATCGGCATCGGCACCGGAATGGAACTGGTTTTCGAACGGCTCGTCGCGTGGGTCCACACCGGACAGGAGCGGCTGGCCGACGGCACTTTAACGCGCAGCCAGCCGCAGCCGCAGACGGTCTGGCTCGACGACCTCTATATGAGCGTGCCGGCGCTCGCCCAGATGGGGAAGCGCACGGGCGATGGGAAATATTTCGATGACGCGGTGAAACAGGTGACGCAGTTCGCGGCCCGGCTTTTCAATCGTGAAAAGGGTTTGTGGTTTCACGCTTGGGTGGAAGGCATGACCGAGCACCCCGAGTTGCGCTGGGCGCGGGCGAATGGCTGGGCGACGATGGCGATGAGCGAGCTCCTCGAAGTCCTGCCGGCGAATCATCCGGGGAGAGCGGCGGTGCTGGAGATTTTTCGCGCGCACGTCCGCGGAGTCGCGGCGCATCAGAGCGCAGACGGACGCTGGCACCAGTTGCTGGACCGGCCTGAGACTTATCTTGAGACCTCCGCGTCGGCGATGCTCACCTTCGGCATCGCGCGCGGGGTGAACCGCGGGTGGATCGACGCCACCACGTATGCACCCGTCGCGGTGAAAGCGTGGCGGGGAGTGGCAGCCCAGGTGAACTCGCGGGGCCAGATCGAGAATGTGTGCGTCGGCACGGGCGTGAGTTTCGACCCGGCCTTTTATGCGACGCGTCCGGTGAGCGCGGTCGCCCCGCACGGCCCTGGCCCGGTCCTGCTCGCCGGCGCTGAAATGGTGATTCTCGCGAAGAGCGGCAGAGCCATGATCAACGACGGGGCCCTGATGTTCGGCCGCCCAACAGGAATGGAGAGGGAGTGAATGAGAAATTCATTGGCCACAGAGATCACAGAGCGCGGACGCAGAGGACACAGAGAAAACCCGAAGTCGAACTCGGTGCAGTCGCGGTGCGAAGCGTGAATTTCCCTCCGATAAATCCTTTCAGTGACTCCTTCCCCCCGTTTGGCGCCGCCAGATCAAGTAAACATCCCCGGAGCAAGCTCCGGGGCATTCGCAGAAACTGATGCACCTTGACGTTCACAGTGGTCCGGGGAGCGCGCGCGTCTCGCGTGCTGCTCTCGGCGTCTCGCCGAGAGCGGTTCGG
>JBDSSU010000222.1:0-7487 GCA_039928635.1 Opitutaceae bacterium
CAGCTACCGGATCCGCGCGAATACCGAGTTGTCCTGCGATATTACCAATGTGACCAACGAACCGCAAAAGTTCTATCGAGGCGTGCCATCGCGGCTGCAGAATCTCAGTCTGCATGGTGTGGGTGTGACCCTCGGTGTGAACGGACGGTTCTAACGAATCCGATGAAAAACTACCTCACAGCGGTCCTGGTTATCGCATCGAATTTCACTGCGCTGGCCGGGGCCGCTGAGAGCGTGATGCCCCGTGTCGCTTACAACAATCCCGGCACCGTCGTCGATCTCGGCGTCGGGCTCTGGGCTTGGCCGCTCCCGATGGATTACAACGGCGACGGTCTCATGGATCTGGTCGTCGTCTGCACCGACAAGCCCTCGAACGGCACGTGGTTTTTCGAGAATAGCGGCCAGACCGATCCGCAGACGAAGCTCCCGATCTTCAAGCCCGCGGTGCTCGTCGGGAAATCCGCTCCCTCGGTCGGCATCTCCTACGTCACCGGCAAACCCGTTGTCACCGCCACGGCGTCGGTGAAGCGGGGTGAGATCTATGATTTTCGTGGGAACACGTTCCCCGATTTCACGCAGTCGCAGTTCGACAAACCGCAGAAGCTCGGTGTGCCGGAAAAGATTCACACCGAGCCGGGCAACATCCGCCAGAACCAGTGGCAGCTCGTGGATTTCGATGGCGACGGCGCGCTCGATGTCTCGGTCGGCATCGATTTCTGGGGCGACTTCGGCCCGCTCAACGGCGGCGAGGGCGCGTTCAACGCGAAGGGTGAGTGGACGCGTGGCAGACTCCGCGGCTACGTTTACGTGCTCCGCAACACCGGCACGACCGCCGCACCCACCTACGCCGCGCCCGTGCGTCTCCAAGCCGGCGGGAAGGACGTCGACCCCTACGGCATGCCTTCGCCGATGTGGGGCGATTTTCGCGGCACCGGAAAACTCGACCTGATCTGCGGCGAGTTCCGCGACGGGTTCACTTTCTACGAAAACACCGGCACGCGCACCAAACCTGTTTACGGCGCGGGCCGCGCGCTCACGCTTGGCGGCCAGCGCCTCACGATGGACCTCTGCATGATCACGCCGACGGCCGTGGATTTTAACGCCGACGGTTTTCTCGACATCGTTTGCGGCGACGAAGACGGTCGCGTCGCCTTCCTCGAAAACACCGGCAAGACCGTGGACGGCATGCCGCAGTTTCTTTCGCCGCGCTATTTCCGGCAGTTCGCGCAAGACGTGAAGTTCGGCGCGCTTTGCACGCCCTACGCGTTCGATTGGGATGGCGACGGCGACGAAGATCTCATCGTCGGAAATTCTGCCGGCTACGTCTCGTTCATCGAAAATCTCGGCGGCATGCCAACGCGCTGGGCCGCGCCGCGCTACCTCAGCGCCGGCGGCCAGCTCATCCGCGAGCAGGCTGGCCCCAACGGCTCGATCCAAGGTCCGGCCGAGGCGAAGTGGGGGTACTCAGTTCTGAGTGTGGCCGATTGGGACGGCGATGGCCTGCCCGACATCATGACCAACGGCATCTGGGGAAAAATCGTCTGGTATAAAAACAACGGCACCCGCACCGCCCCGAAACTCGCCGCCGGACAACCCGTCGAACTCACCCTTCCCGCCGGTGCGCACAATCCCGCGCCGGCTTGGAATTGGTGGAAACCCTCGGGCAACGAACTCATTTCCCAATGGCGCACCACCCCGCAGATGATCGACTGGAACAGTGACGGCTTGGTGGACCTTGTGATGTCCGATGCCGACGGGTACCTCGCACTCTACGAACGGAAGCGCGGCACCGATGGGAAACTTCAGCTGCTGCCAGCGCAGCGCATTTTTCTCAGCGAGGGCGCCAGCAGCTTCGACAGCAACGGCAAGCCGACGAACAACGTCTCGGGCCCGTTGCGCTTGACCGACGGCGTCTTCGGCCGGGGCGGACGCCGCACGTTTTGCATCGCGGATTGGGATGGCGACGGAAACCCGGACATTTTGCTCAACAGCAATCCCAACGTGAATTTCTTCCGCAACCTTGGAAAAAATTCCACCGGCCAATGGCGCTTTCGCGACGAGGGTCCCGTGAGCACGCACGTCCTTGCCGGCCACGCGACGAAGCCCACTTACTTCGCCGCGACGCGCGAACTCCTGATCGGGGCCGAGGATGGTTTCCTCTACCGCGTGAAAAGTCCGGCGGCGAAATAGGTCATGCCACCTCGCTTGTTCGCCTCGGAGACCTCGCAGCGTGGAGTTTTTCCACACGGCGTCATGAATCGTTTTCACCGACTCGCCGCGATTGGCGTCCTGGCGCTCCTGGCATTGTCGCTGCGAGCGGCGCCCGCTGTCTCCGGTCCGCCTCCGGGCGTGGTGATCACCGCCAGTCCCGACCCCGAAAAAATCTTCGTCGGTTCGCCCACGATCGCGATTCTGCCGGACGGGAGCTACCTCGTCGCGCACGACAATGGTGGGCGGGGCGCGGGCGCACTTCGCGGTAACGCCTCCATTCTTTCCTCCCGGGACAAGGGAGTGACGTGGACCAGGCTCGCCGCGGTGACCGATCAGAAATGGTCCACCCTCTTCGTCCATCGCGGTGCGGTTTATTTGATCGGCACTACCGCCCGCGATGGAAACATGATCGTGCGCCGCTCGGCGGATAACGGCCATACGTGGACGAATCCCACCGATGCGAAACACGGTTTGCTTGCCGAGGGAAAATACCACTGCGGTCCCACGCCGGTGGTTGTCCACGCCGGGCGGGTGTGGCGCGCCTTCGAACAATTTTCGCCGACCGCGCCGGAGCGCCAATTTCGCGCGTTCGTCCTGTCGGCGCCCGAGGATGCCGATCTCCTCGATGCGAAAAACTGGACGCGCACGAACCAAGTCTCGTTCGACAAAACCTGGCTCAACACCCGCAACGCCGAGTGGCTCGAGGGGAACGTCGTCGTCGCGCCCGGCGGCGGCATCGTGGACCTCCTCCGCGTCGAGTCGCACCCGGCTGCCGGCGCGAGTTTCGAGCTGCCGGGAACCGCCCGGGGAATCCCGCGTTTCGAGGTGGCCGCGATGGCGCGAATCTCGGCGGACGGCCGCACCTTCGCGTTCGATCCGAAAGCGGACTTCGTCCACTTCATCGGGAGCGAGTCGAAGTTCAGCATCCGCTTCGATCCTGTGTCGCGCCGCTACTGGACACTCGCCAATAAAATCACCCATCCCGGCTCCGGCAGCGAATGGATGCAGAGCCCCCACCACCAGCGCAACGTGATCGCGCTCAGTTCGTCCGCCGACTTGCGCGACTGGAGCGAACACTACCGGTTGCTCCGCTACGCCGAAGGATCGGCTGTCGTGAAAGAAGGCTCGCGCGTCGGCTTCCAATACCTCGACTGGCAGTTCGACGGCGATGATCTCGTGGCGGTGTGCCGGATGGCGTGGAACGGGCTGAATTACCACGACGCCAACACCATCACCTTCCATCGCGTGAAGGACTTCCGCTCGGTGAAAATGTCCGACTCGCCGCCCGATCTCGCTCTACGGTGACGGTCACTTTTTGTCCCATGACAACTCCCTTCCAACCTTCAGGAATCTATTCCGCCCAATGGCTCCCGACCGACTCATCCGGCCGGATCGAACGCGCCGGCCTCGCGGAGCACATCGCGTTTGAAAAACGCGCCGGCATCGCCGGCGTGCTGGCGCTGGGCAGCACGGGCGAGTTTCCGCATTTCTCGCCCGACGAGCGCAAGCAGGCGCTCACGACCATCGCCGAACTCGCCGCTCCGCTGCCGGTCCTGGCCAACATCACTGACATACGGCCGCGGGTTGCGATCGAGCTCGGGCGTTTCGCCAAATCGCTCGGGCTTCCGGCGGTGGCCCTGATGCCGCCTCCTTTTTTCCCGATGTCGCAGGACGATGTGCTCGCCTTTTTTCTCCACGTCTCCGAGGCCGTGGATCTCCCTGTGTTGCTCTACAATTTTCCCGAGATTTGCGGCAAACGCATCGAGCTCGCGACCGTGGCGGCGTTTGCGGAACGCGCGCCGATGTGCGCGATCAAGCAAAGCGGCGGAGAGTTCACCTACCACCGCGACCTGATCGCGCTGGGTCGGGAGAAGCAGTTCGCCGTGATGTCCGGTTCCGATACCCGGCTGACCGAGGTGTTTGCCCTCGGGGCGGCGGGCTGCATCGGCGGCCTCGTGAACATCGTGCCGGATTTGATGGTTGATATCCACCGCTGTTGCGCGGCCGGTCGGCCCGGTGAGGGAGCGGTGTCGGCCGCCCGCATGGTTGAGCTCGGCCGCGTGATCGATCAGCTCGTGTTTCCGCCCAACGTCGGGGCCGGTCTCGCGGCGCGCGGCTTTGCGCCCGGGGCGCCCAAGTCGATTATTTCAACCGCTTCGCAGGGCCTTTCCGCCAAGATCGAGACCGAGCTGCGCGCGCTGTTCCTGCAATGGGGGCTTGAGCTCGGCCCCGTGTCGGTTGCGGCGTGACGCACCCACCCCGGCGGAGCGTTCGCCTCTCGTCGGTGGCTTCCTGACGATCCTTCCATCACCCCACCTGCACCCCATGCCGTCCGCCCAGACTTCCGTCCGTTACGCGTGGTTCGTCGTCGCGCTGCTCTTCCCCGTCGCGCTGCTCAACTACCTCGACCGGCAGATGCTCGCGACGATGAAGGCGTCGATGGTGCACGACATTCCGAGCATCGCGAATCGCGCGGACTGGGGTCTGGTGTTGGGATGCTTCAAGTGGACCTACGCGGTGTTGAGTCCGTTTGGCGGTTACATCGCCGACCGCTTCAGCAAACGCTACGTGATCGGCGCGAGTCTCTTCGTGTGGTCCGCGGTGACGCTGTGGACGGGGCAGGTCGACACTTTTAACGAACTGATGTCGGCGCGCGCACTGATGGGAGTCAGCGAAGCGTTCTACATTCCGGCGGCGCTGGCGCTGATCTCGGACTATCATTCCGGCGGAACGCGCTCCCGGGCCGTGGGCGTGCACCAGACCGGAATCTACCTCGGACAAATCCTCGGCGGTTTCGCGGGCTACGTCGCGGATTCGCCGGACCATGGCTGGCGCTGGATGTTTACGGCGTGCGGCATCGCTGGCATCGTCTACGCGGTGCCGCTGGTCGCCTCCCTGCGCGATCCGGTGCGGCCCGTGGCGACGCGGGCCGAGCCGGCCGCCGCCACCTCCGGGGTCGTTCGCGGCCTGTTGACCAATCGTAATTTTCTTCTGCTCGTCGCCTATTTCACGTTGCCCGCGATCGCCGGTTGGGTGGTGCGGGATTGGATGCCGGAGATTCTGCGGGAGAAGTTTTCTCTCGGTCAGGGCAAGGCGGGCGTCAGCGCGATTCTTTATGTGCAGATCGCCTCGCTTGTCGGCGCTCTCCTTGGCGGTACGCTGGCGGATCGCTGGATGCGGGGCACCTCTCGCGGCCGCATTTACGCGAGCGCGATCGGCGTGGGGCTGTTTCTCCCGGCGCTCTTCGGCGTGGGTAACGCGGGCACGCTCGGCGTCGCCATCGCGGGGTTGGTGGTGTTCGGCCTCGGTTGGGGATTTTTCGACTGCAACAACATGCCCATCCTCTGCCAGGTGACGCGCCCGGAGTGGCGGGCGACGGGCTATGGCATCATGAATCTCGTCAGCATTAGTTTTGGCGGATTCGGCGATGTGGCTTTCGGCGCCCTGCGCGACCGGCAGGTGCCGCTGAACCTTATCTTCGGTGTTTTCGCCGGGATCGCGCTCCTTTCGGTCGGGCTCGTGCTGCTGATTCGGCCGAAAAGTGATTCGAGGACGGCGGCATGAGTTCGAGCGGCGGCACGTTTTCCTGGAGAATGCGCTCGTGTCTGTTGCTCCCCGTTTTTTCTGTGGCTGGGGCCGCGGACTTGCCTGAAACCGCTATGGAAAGGCAAGTGACGCACGCGGCTCAGGGCCATGTGCTCACGAATATCAACGTGTGGTCGCCGGACAGCCGGTGGATTGCGTACGACACGCGCACCGGAGACGCCTTTAACGGCACTCGCATCGAGGAAGTAAACGTCGGCACGGGTGAGCGTCGCTTGCTCTACGAATCCCGCAACGGTGCGAACTGCGGCGTGGTGACGCGCGATCCCACCTCGACCCGAGTCGTATTCATCCATGGGCCGGAGCATCCCGATGCCAGTTGGTCTTACGGCTTTACCCGCCGCCGTGGCGCCACGGCCGATACGCAGCATCCCGGCGTCGCCCATCCGTTGGACGCCATGAACTATGCGCCGCCCTTCGCCGCCGGCGCGGTGCGCGGGGGCTCGCACGTCCACGTCTTCAGTCCCGACGGCCAATGGGTGAGTTTTACCTATGAGGATGAGGTGCTGGCCCGGCTGGATGCCACCGCCGGCAGTGCATCTCACGATCAAAATCAACGGGCGATCGGCGTTGCCGTGCCGGCGGGCCCGGTCCGCGTGGCTCGCACGCATCCGCGCTCCCATGACGGTGACTGGTTTTCCGTGGTCGTGGCGCGCACGGTGAATTCTCCCCGCGCTGGTTCCGACGAAATCAGTCGTGCGTTCGAGGAAGGGTGGGTGGGCCGCGAGGGCTACGTGAAGAACGATGGCACGAAGCAGAAGCGCGCGCTGGCTTTTCTTGGGACGGTCGCGACCGGAGAGGGCAAGACCCACCACGAGGTTTTCCTCGCGGACCTCCCCGAAGATCTCACCCGGACCGGCTCCGCTCCGCTGGGCGGCACCGAAACAACGCGTCCCGCTCCGCCGCGTGGCGTCACGCAACGCCGGCTCACGTTTACTGGAGAGCGGAAGTTTCCCGGCGTTGTGACCGCGCCCCGGCATTGGTTGCGGAGTTCGCCTGATGGTGCCCAGATCGCGTTCCTGATGAAGGATGACTCCGGCGTAGTTCAATTCTGGACCGTGTCGCCGCGCGACGGCGTCTGCCTCCAGCTCACGCACAACGCCTCTGATATTACGTCGACCTTCACGTGGAGTCCTGACGGTCGTTGGCTGGCCCACACGCTCGACGGGAGTGTCGGGGTGACCGAGATCGCCACGGGCAAATTTCACCGCCTCACGCCCAAGTCATCTGGGCTCGGCGCGCCGCGTCCGGAGGCCGTCGTGTTTTCCCCCGATGGCAAACAGATCGCCTACCTGCGGGATGTGACGATGGGCGCGGAGGCGTTCTCCCAGATTTTTGTGATCCCTGCGCTGTGAAACCGGCATCGCCTGTCGTTCGCTTGCTGACCGCTCTCGGCTGGTTGCCGGCGTTCTACGTCCCGAATGCGAACGCGCAATCCATGACCGAATATCCTTTGCGTCCGGCGGAAGTTTCGCAGGCCGAGCCGTTGATTGAACGGGTTTCCTATCGGCAGAACGCCTACGACGAACGCGGCTTTAACCGGGTGATCGATCAGATCGCGGTTCCCACGCTCTACGTGTATCGGCCGGTCCAGCCCGCGCATCGACACGCGGCCGTCGTGATCTGTCCGGGTGGCGGCTATGGGTATGTGGTGATCGATCGCGAGGGACACA